>DATNQH010000371.1:0-9193 GCA_036704105.1 Leptolyngbyaceae cyanobacterium
CTGTTGCGCTGCTGCTTCTCGTTCGCTAACAGGCAACTGCTGTAAATCTGTTATTGCTAGGGATATCTTTAAGTGAGGTGCAACTAACTGTACGAGTTGCCCTTCTTGCGTTCCGAACGTAGTACGCAATACTTCATGGCGACGCACAATTTCATTGAAGCTTTCTTCCAGCGCCGCTAAGTTAAGCACACCTGTCAAACGGATCGCAGTTGGCACGTTGTAGAACGCAGTACCGGGAAATAAGCGATCAAAAAACCAAAGCCGCTGTTGTGCAAAGGATGCAGGAAAGACAAAAACTTCTTCAGAAATGTTTGGGCCCGATCCGACTGAAGTCATCAATGAATCTGCCTGCGTAATTAGCTTACTCTTTTTAACGAAGGTACAGTATAAACTTTATCTACATTTAGATAGATAAAGGTTGGATTGTTTTTTCTTTCTTGTCTAACAAAAGCTGCATTGACATAACTGCAAAGATAGACACTCCACTGTAATTAGATTAGAGCAGACGTTGCCAGCAACATCCTACTTTAACCCCAAAAAAGCTTGGGGCTTTCCTCCTCAAACAAGAAAAGCCCCATCAATATATTTAGAATATTTGAATTAATTCAATAGTGAGCAATTGATTCAGCACACCAATTAGCTCATATTGCCCGATCTGCGATTTTAGTTAGTGCGGCTAGACTGGGACTTGTCTTGAATTTGGTTTCCATCTACACCTTCACAACCAATTTCAGCTGCTGCACGGCTAAGCATTGACTGTTGGCGGTTCTTAACTACGTGGTGGTGACGCATCATTAAAGCGCGAGCTTGATCTTGAGTAGACATAATGAATTCCTCTGTGTTCTTTATTATTGACTGCTTTATTTCACATTTTAAATTTAACATATCAATTCTGTATCTAAAACTACAGAATGATATTTTTTAACAAAACTTAACAAAACTAGTTGGGAAACACAGCTAGAAAAACAGCAGGGGATGCAGGAAAAGAAATTTCAATTTAGGCAGCCAAAATATAAAGTTGCGTTTAAGCGCGCCTATTAGTAGCCCAAAGCAAATCTAGTTGTATTGATTAGCATCTAACCTATATATATAGCCCAGAAAAAATTTGCTTCCCAAATCAAGATCGCTTTCATATTTGACGAATTATGTTTGATGCACTTGCTGATCGTTTAGATTCCGCCTGGAAAAAGCTGCGGGGACAGGATAAGATTTCCCACTCCAACATTCAAGAGGCATTGCGGGAAGTGCGCCGTGCCTTGTTGGAAGCAGACGTAAATTTACAGGTAGTCAAAGATTTTATTGCTGAAGTCGAAGCAAAGGCACAGGGATCGGAGGTGATTTCTGGTGTGCGCCCGGATCAGCAGTTCATCAAAATTGTTTATGACGAACTGTTAGAAGTGATGGGGGAAACAAATGTTCCCCTGATGCAGGCGGATCAAACTCCAACGATTGTATTGATGGCTGGGTTGCAGGGGACGGGAAAAACCACAGCTACAGCAAAGCTGGCTTTGCATTTGCGTAAATTAGATCGCAGTTGTCTGTTGGTGGCGACAGACGTTTATCGCCCAGCCGCCATCGACCAATTAGTGACACTGGGTAAGCAAATTGATGTGCCAGTGTTTGAATTGGGAAGCGATGCCAATCCTGTGGAAATTGCCCGCCAGGGAGTAGAAAAAGCCAAAGCCGAAGGTGTAGATACGGTAATTATTGATACTGCGGGTCGCCTCCAGATTGATCGAGACATGATGGCGGAGTTAGCCCAGATTAAAGAAACTGTCAAACCCCACGAGACGCTGCTGGTGGTGGATGCCATGACAGGACAAGAGGCAGCAAATCTTACCCGCACGTTTCACGAACAGATTGGGATCACGGGAGCAATTCTCACCAAGCTGGATGGGGATAGTCGCGGTGGTGCAGCATTATCGGTGCGGCGGATTTCTGGACAGCCGATCAAGTTTGTCGGCGTGGGTGAAAAAGTCGAGGCGCTGCAACCGTTTTATCCCGATCGCATGGCTTCCCGTATCTTAGGTATGGGTGATGTCCTGACGCTGGTAGAAAAAGCGCAGGAGGAATTCGATCTTGCTGATGCTGAGAAGATGCAAGAGAAAATCCTCGCAGCTAAGTTCGACTTCACCGACTTCCTCAAGCAGATGCGACTGCTGAAGAATATGGGGTCACTGGGAGGAATCATGAAGCTGATTCCAGGGATGAATAAACTCTCAGACGATCAGCTCAAGCAGGGAGAAACCCAGCTAAAGCGGTGTGAGGCGATGATTAATTCAATGACATCCTCTGAACGCCGCGATCCCGATATATTGGCAAGTTCACCCAGTCGGCGCAAGCGAATAGCTAAGGGTTCAGGCTACAAAGAAAGCGATGTCAGCAAGTTGGTAGGTGACTTCCAAAAAATGCGATCGCTCATGCAACAAATGGGGCAAGGTGGTTTTCCCGGTATGCCTGGAATGTTTGGCGGTATGGGCAATCCAATGGCAGCAGCAGGTGGTCGTCCTAGCGCACCTGGTTGGCGGGGTTACGGTGATAGTGGCGGCGCAGTGAAGAAGAAAAAGAAGGAGAAAAAGAAAAAAGGCTTTGGCACACTTTAGGGGTTAGAGAAGTCTGAAGTCTGAGGTAGAGACGTAGCACTGCTACGTCTGTACTTTTTATCCTGAGCGCCTGAGTACTTAACTAATGACTGCGCCCTTCAGCCTTCATCGTTCATCGTTCATCCTGACTACTAGAAGTAAAGGGGCCAGAAGTGATACAATTATCTATTCAGTATCTCAAACTCACCGCAAGCGCGCTCTTGGGAAAGTGCGGTTGTGTTGAGCAAGCCCAAAGCCAATAGCTACCGATAGGAGAATTACACTTCAACATGATCAAATTGCGATTGAAGCGATACGGAAAAAAGCGGGAAGCAAGTTACCGCATTGTTGCGATTAACAGTCGCGATCGCCGTGAGGGTCGCCCCCTAGAAGAACTAGGCTTCTACAACCCCAGAACGGACGAAACTCAGTTAAATGTATCGGGAATTGTTAAACGGCTTCAACAAGGCGCTCAACCTACCGATACCGTGCGTCGCATCCTAGAAAAAGCTAATGTCTTTGAACAGCTCAGTACCGCAGCCAACCAGTAAGGCTACTAGTCAAAGTGTAAGCTCAGCCAAAGAACCTGATTACACTGGACTAGTAAAGTTTTTGATTCAGCCATTTTTAGAGTCCCCAGACTCGTTGAGCGTGGATTGCGAATTCTCTGCAAGCACTTCACGAGTTTGGATTAGAGTCGCCTTTGAAGGTGAAGACAAAGGGCGAGTATTTGGTCGAGGTGGGCGTAACATTCAGAGTATTCGGACTGTAATTGCCGCAGCTGCTGCCTTAGCTGGACATTCGGTTTATCTGGACGTATACGGTAGCGGGGCTTTCAACAGTATGTCTGATGGGGAAGAAGCTGAAACTGGCTCAGTTGAGGCACAACCCAGAGAACAGCGCGGCAACAACCCCAAACCTACGCTCAGATCGCGCTCTCAATAGTAAGTTCGTAATTAGTTGTCATTTGTCAAGAGTCATTGGTATTAAACATAGACGTGCTAGTCGCTTGCCGCAGCGTATAGACATTCAACAAGTGACTTTGGACAAATAACAAACGACAGCTAATAGCGGTGAGGGGTTGGTTCTCTGGTAGAACTAGCCCCTTTATCGTATCTTGGGTTAAATACTCCAGATTTTGAGGACTGGGGAAGCAACAGAGTGGAGGGAGTAATAAAAAATAGGACTAGCATAAGAAATAATAAATAACTAACAAATAACAACTGCTATGGCAGAGGTATTGACAATTGTGCTGCCAAATCAAGAAAGCGCGATCGCGCTTTCAGGAGAACATGAAGAAAATCTTAAAAGCTTCGCACGGCAAACCGGAGCCACGTTGGTACTGCGCGGACAAGAATTATACATTTCTGGAACCGACAAGCAAATTCAATTGTGCAGTCAGTTAGTGCGATCGCTTGAAGACCTCTGGGGCAAAGGCAAGAGCATCTCTAGTGCAGATATTCTCACGGCACGACAAGCTTTAGATACACACCGACAAAACGAACTGCAAGAATTACAACGAGATATTCTCACCCGCACTCGTGGAGGTGATGAAGTTCGCGCCAAAACCTTCCGCCAGCGACAGTACATTCAACAAATCCTCAAACATGACCTCACCTTCTGCACTGGTCCTGCTGGTACGGGCAAAACCTTTCTTGCTGTTACAGTTGCGGCTCAAGCACTGCTAGCGAATCAATACGAACGCTTGATATTAACTCGTCCCGCAGTGGAAGCAGGGGAAAAACTCGGCTTTTTACCAGGAGATTTACAACAGAAAATCGATCCCTTTCTGCGTCCCCTCTACGATGCCTTATACGAGTTCATCGATCCAGAAAAAATGTCTAATTTGATGGAACGAGGCGTAATTGAAGTGGCTCCCTTAGCTTATATGCGGGGTCGCACTCTCAACAATGCTTTTGTGATTGTGGATGAAGCCCAAAACACTACACCAGCCCAAATGAAAATGGTTTTGACGCGGTTGGGGTTCCGTTCCAAAATGATAGTCACTGGTGACATGACTCAGACCGATCTACCTCTGAATCAGCAATCTGGACTAGCAGTTGCTCTGAAAATCCTACAACATATTGAAGGTATTGCTTTGTGTGAATTTACCCAAAAAGATGTTGTCCGCAACCCTCTAGTTCAAAGGATTGTTGCTGCATACGAACAATACGAGAAATAATGAATGCAGCAATGATAAATGCAGCAATGCTGAATGCTGAATTAATAATTCATCCTTTCCCTAACTCACCCCAGATTATGACTGCGACTCTCAAAGAATTTTTAGAAGCCTGTGAAACTCTCTCAACCTTACGGTTAATTGTGACTAGCAATGCTGCTGTGTTGGAAGCTCGTGGTAAGTTACAAAAGCTGTTTTATGCTGAGTTGCCCAAGGGTAAATATGCAAATATGCATACGGAGGGGTTTGAATTTCACCTGAATATGGATGAGATTGGGCAGGTGAAGTTTGAAACTGGTGAAGCTAAGCGGGGTAACTTTACTACTTATGCGATTCGTTTTTTGGATCGGCAGCAGCAGCCAGGCTTGAGTTTGTTTCTGCAATGGGGTAAACCAGGAGAATATGAGCCTGGGCAAGTGGAGGCTTGGCACGCTTTGCGGGAAGAATATGGAGAGGTGTGGGAGCCTGCGCCAGTTGAAACGTTGTGATTGTTTGAACTGTCAAGAAGAAGGATTTGTAGGGGCGGGTTGATTCAAGTTATTGGTAGGAAAATTAAAGTTATTCATACACCCGCCAATGCAAAATGCAGAATAAACGATCTTCCCTCCTGTCTCCTGTCTCCTGGCTCCTGGCTTCTATTTTGGTACTGCTGCTGTGGTGTCCAGAGGCATCAGCAAAGCAACTGAGCGATCGTTTAGCAAGTTTTCCCAATTGGAATAAACCATCGGTGCAGGCGGCGCAAGGAGATTTAATCTATCCAGAGTGGATGAGTGGAACTTGGGATGTTACAAGTACGCTGGTGAATTTGGTTGCGCCTTTAGCACCAGATATTATCACTCCTGGTTTTGAGGGGAACCGCCGTTATCTGAATCAACCAGTCAAATTTAGAGTCCGGTTTGGCAAAAATCGTTTGCCTGGATCGTCTTTAAAGTGGATTCCCCAGCCTGTGAAGGTGCAGTCGGCTGTCGTGGCGGATCGGGCTTTTAATGGATTAAATTTAGCACGGGCTTATTTGGGCGATCGCGCTGTAGTTGCAGTTAAAGTCGATCCTCACTCTCCTAATCGTCAAATCACCTTACTGCAAGGAGAACGTCAGCTAATTTCAATTGTGACTGGGAGAGCGACCCAAACCCCAAATACAAATAATTTTATTACTTGTGAAGTGTTTCAACAACAATTTCGTTCAACTGGCGCTCGTCCTTTTTTCAATCAAGCGGAATCTACTACTGCTTACCAATATCTACCTAATTCAATTCCAACTATTGAAGCCGATCAAGTTACAGCTGTCTACCTTTCACCCCAAGATCCAGATTACTTTACTGCTGGTTCAGTCCCAGTTGCGCTCTATCGCTATCGTCTCGAATTTTTTCCCCATGAGGAGGCGCAAAATTAAATCTGACACGGCTAAAAGTAGTAAGCTGTTTGCGAGCATTTCTCTAACAGGCTACTCTGTTTGTTCGACGGTGAGAAGGGCAGTTAGCTAAAGTTCTTTGGATAAACTGCCATACTCACATGAATTACTAGCGCTTTAGAAACGTCTTTTTCTACGCCTTCTGGCGATCTCTTTGCGTTTGCGTTTCTCAATTGGGGTTTCAAAATGACGCAAACGCCTTATTTCTGGAAAAATTCCGGCTTTGGAGACTTGACGCTTAAACCGACGCAAAGCTGAATCAATACTTTCATTCTCGCCTAGAATCACTTGGGTCATCTTGTCTCCTTCTTATTTGGCTTCAACGGCTGGGAGATTATAGTTCCCCCAAGTAAATCGAACACTAACACCCTCTACTAATTTACTTCCATTGGGGTATGATTTGAAACTGATACTAAACTAGAGAGCGCATTGTGTATTAAAGTTGAGCTACCCAAGGAGCGAATGATCGGACCCTAACTAAAAATTTCACCTTTTAAAATCGCACCTACAGCTTCAGATCTAGCCTATACTACTTAATAGCGGCGACCAGAGGTAGATCCTCCGCTGTTGTTTTCCCAGTTACCACCAGAGCGATTATTTCTTTCTTCCCAGGGTCTGGCTTTACTAACTTTGAGACTTCGCCCCATCCACTCAGCGCCATCAAGTGCTTCTATAGCAGTCGTTTCTACTTCTTCTGGATCCATTTCTACAAAACCGAAGCCGCGAAGCTGACCTGTTTCTCTAAGGGCGGGTAGCCCAATCCGCTTTACCGTTCCATATTCACTAAAAACCCCGCTCCAGATCGTCTTTTGTGACTTCATCAGGTAGATTGCCTATATAAATAGACATTAAGTTTCTCCAGGAAGAATTGATATACAGATGCGAGTCGCAGAGGCGTTTGTAGTAATTATAACAAACACTAACGCCGAACTTACTTCTCACTCAATACCCTAGCATAGTATTAATTTTATCGGCTGCTAGCGCCTGTTTTCAGGTTCTTTGACGATGCCTTTTTCTAGCTAACTAATATCTTGATCAAATTAAACTACAGCAACTTTTGCAAAAATTTTAAATTTTTGTAGTATGATGTAGTACTAAAGCAGATAGCGCCGTGCAGAAGAGTTCGGCTCCCAAGCATCATGGCAAAATTTCAAGATCTTGTTAAATACTACCAACCTTATAAAGCGATCGCGCTGTTTAGTATTGCAGCAGCGACTGTCTTTGAAGTTGTTGATTTGATTGTACCGTATGCGATTGGACAGCTATTAAATATACTGTCAAATCAACCGCTAGATCGTCCTATCCAACAGGCGATCGCAACAGTTGCTAACATTACCCAGATACCACAAAATCGGTTCCTATCTCTATCGGTAATAATGGGGTTAATCTTTTTAGCCACCGTTGTTAAAGCACCGATTCAACTGTGGACAACTTTGTTTTTTCATTGGGATATTGCCTTACGTTCTCGGCGCGATAACTTCAAAAAAACAATAGAAAAAATTCTCACTCTGCCGCTAGAGTTTTACGATGAAAATAACCCCGGACGCATTGCTGGGCGTATTGCCAGAGGCTTAGAAAATCATACCTTTACTTACCCAGAAATAGCCGGACAGTTGATTCCTAAGCTGTTTCGAGTGCTGGGAATTTTCGTAATTATTTTATTGATAGAGTGGCGGATTGCCGTACTATTTCTGATTTCCTTTGTGGTTATCCTGGGCTTGAGCCTGCGAGACTTACGACAGTTAATGGAACAAGAACGGCGGCTAGATAAATACATGGAAAATACCCAAAGCCGCACCTCAGAAATTGTTACCAATATCAAAACTGTTAAAGCATTTGCCACAGAAGCGCAAGAAATGAAACGCCAAAGGCAAAGGCTTGACCGCGAGTTTAAAGTAGTAATCTACAGGATTCACCTTGGTTACATCAAATTAAGCACTTGGCAAAGAACTATCATTCAATTTTGTGTATTTGCCATGCTAGGTATGGTGCTGGTAGCTACAGTAAAAGGTGAAATTTCCCTCGGACATTTCGTTACCACTTTAACCGTTTCCAGCATGGCTTATGCTGAGTTGGAACCGATTAATAATCTAGCAGAGATTTTTGCCCGTCGCTATGCTTCAATGTTGCGTTATCACGAATTTATGCAGCAGCCCACAGGGGTGGATGCAGCTAGTTTGGTAGAACCAGAATTGAATGATTCGCCTTATAGTTTCACTGGAAAAGTGGAACTTTCCAATCTAAGTTTTAGCTACGATCCCAGTCGTCCCGTGCTGCAAAATATTAATTTGTTAATTGAACCATATCAAACAGTAGCACTGGTTGGGCGATCCGGTTCGGGAAAGTCTACTTTGGTGAAACTACTATTTCGGTATTTTGAACCAGATACAGGTCGAATTTTAATTGATGGGCAAGACATTCGACAACTGGATGTCGCAGGTTATCGGCGCAGACTTGCGATCGTTCACCAAGAGGTAGATGTTTTTAATGGTACTTTGTTGGATAACCTCACTTATGGCAATCCAAAAGCTAGTTTTGAGCAGGTGCAGTCAGCTTGTAAAATTGCCAGAGTGGATGAAGTAATTGAGCAACTACCAGAAGGCTATTACACGGTAGTGGGTGAAAGAGGAGTGCGGTTATCTGGGGGACAGCGACAGCGATTAGGGATTGCTAGGGCATTGTTGGTGAATCCAGACGTGCTAATTTTTGATGAGGCTACTTCCAGCCTAGATTATGAGTCTGAGCGTTCGATTCAACTAGCAATGCGATCAATTCTGGGGACTCGCACTACCATTATCATTGCTCACCGACTGAGTACGGTACGGGAAGCAGATAAAATTGTGGTGCTGGATCGAGGCAAGATTGTAGAAGTAGGTAGCCATGCCGAACTGTTACGCAGCGAAGGTATTTACTACCGTTTACATTCGTTGCAAGAGACTGGTGAACTGCTGAGTTAGTTTTCTGCCCTTTATGGGGATGCGATCGCATCCGTATTCCTTCGTTACCAGGCGCTTAATTTAG
>DATNQH010000372.1:0-12814 GCA_036704105.1 Leptolyngbyaceae cyanobacterium
AGAGTCAGATGATGCGCCCCTGCTTGCAATGCTGCTGCTGCCTCTTGGGGTGATTTGATGCTTGCTGCCAGAATTTCAGTATCGCTATTTTGAAGTATGCTAGCCATATCTCGCACCAAGGCAATGCCGTCACCTAACAACCGAGTAGCGCGATTGACATAGGCGATCGCAATCTTAGCACCCGCTTCTCTTGCTACCGCTGCTTGTGCGGCACTGTATATTGCTGTCACCGAACAAGTAATTTCTGGTGACAGACGCGCCACCACCTCAAATCCAAGTGGTGTGGCGGGAATCTTCAAGATCGTTTGCTTGCCAACAATCTCATAAGCCTTCCGCCCTTCCGCCAGCATTTGATCAAAATTAGATGCTGTAAGCTGGTAAAACACCGATCCAGAAGTCAAAGCAGCTAATTTTTTCAGCGTGATTTCAGGTGGTTCGGCATTTTGTGCCAATAGCGTAGGATTTGTGGTGATGCCCTTCACCCAACCCATACGACTTGCAACTTCAGCATCATTAGTGATCGCGCTGTCTAGATAAATTGCCATGATGAATGATAAATGATGAATTATGAATCATAAATGATGAACTTTTAATTCAACATTCATAATTCATAATTTAATCTGGTAAGTTGCGTAGTGGCACATTTCGCCCTTCGTATAACTGCCTCTCTAGGTTGCCCAATCCCAACCATGTTGCACCTAAGACTAAAATTACTGCGGTTGAGAGGAATGATGCCAGGAAAGATGTTTCGCCTAGAGAAACAGCTAGAAGTGGAATTATAGCAATTGCGATCGCAGCGGTAATTGCCAACCACTTCCTCAGCCGTTGAATGTTGACAAGGGCAGATTTGCAACTACCGCACTTCTGGGTATGGGAGTGATAGCGATCGAGCAGCTTTTCTCTGGGTAAGGGTGGCGGTAAAGTTGCCTCTGGAAAAGGATCGGCGCTGTATTGATTCACCCATTGCCGCAACTCGGATACGAAGGTGTCGGCCTTGGTTGGCAGATAGAATGCTTTGGTAAAGTTAGCACTACCACCAGCCGCCTCTAGATAACGCTCTTGGTGGTGCAGGAAAATTTGGTCATCTTCCAAAACAGAGTTTTGTCCAATGTGAGAGTACCAGCGTGGTGTCAACTTGATAAAGAGACTGGGTAATTTCGAGGAAAACTTGAAGGGAAAGCGGGCAAATATCCGACACTCACCCTTGCGAATGGGAGTAGCGTAGACTACTGTTAATGTTCTGCCAAACTGCTTAGAAGTCAGATCGTGCCACATCAAACTTGGTGCAATGAATGTGGTGTCTTGCCGTCCTAGTTGCCCGCGACGCGGCCCTTCCTCCCACTTTCCTTTAAAACCTTGTCTGCTAGACTCAAGCACTTCCAGTTCAACCGAACTCGCATTAGCTCTGTTTCCGACTGAACGGTGATGCGTGTAGGGAACATGACTGGCATCCAATACGTTCTCCAACAGCGTCAGGGCATCATAAGGCAGATCCCTAAACGTATTAAGACAAACCCACTCTTCTGATGACTCTTCTAAAAGAGCGACGATGGGAACTTCTGTTTTTGCGGCATTTTCCGGTTTACCAGCATAGACAAATAATAGTCCCTGTCGGGCGGCTGTGGGTAATGATGCTACGCAGGCTCTTTTGGAAGTCTCTGCGGTTCCCCCTGTAACTTGTTGTGGGATGCGATCGCATTTGCCAGAACCTGAAAAAGCCCAGCCGTGATAGGGACACTCCAAAAGTCCATCTTCAGCAATCCTCCCTTCGGAAAGAGGTGCAAGGCGGTGCGGACATTTGTCTTCAAACACCCGCCAGCACTCGGCTTTTGGCTCCCACCAAATGACGAGGTTTGTGGAAAGCAGCGTAAAAGGTGTCGGCTTCAATTTATCCAAGTCCTCAAGGTAGTGGACGGGATACCAAGCTTCTTTGCAGTCAAATTGGGTAGGATCGGTGCCACCAGCAGGCATTTGATCGGACTTGCGCTCGGATGCAACTGCAAAGCCTGAATCTACGACTGACTGCGTTTGATTCGACACAGTATCTTGAAATGCTGTAGAAGTTGTCTCCATACTTTCTTTCTAATCTTTTGCCTTGCTCTTGGCGATCGCCCATACTAGGGCTTTTTCTGTAAGCTAACACTTATCGCTCATGACCGTCCGGGGTTAGGATCAGTTATCTGTCCATGCAACTATTAACTCTTTCCAGGTAGTCTTTTGAATTAACTAAGCTTCAAGAGGTAAAACTTGCTATTACAGAAGTAGATGATTCGTTTTTGAGTTCGATGAATAAAAATGATACTCCATTATCTGGAGAAGCACTGGTGAAAGAAGTTTGCCGCCGAATTCGCGTCGCAAGAAGCTATTGGGATGAACATAGAAATGCAGCTTGCCGCCACGAACGCGATCGCGCTTTGCAACTTTATAATACTTTGACACCGGAGCAGAAAGAGCAAATTCCCCAAGTTCTCAGGGTTTGGCTGCGCTATCGCAGTGAAAAATATTTTGGTTCCCACAGAACGCCACCTCAAAGCAAATCAAAGCATAAGAAGAAAAGGTGATAGATGCAAAACACATCTGAATATATTTGTGCTTACTGTGGTGAATCGAACTTGACATTTGTCGACTTAAGCGCTGGGTCGCAGCAGTCCTACGTTGAAGATTGCCAGGTTTGCTGTCAGCCTAATGTGCTGTACCTTTATGTTGATGAGGAAACACTGGAAATTGAAATCAATAGCGAACCTGAGAGCTAAATCAGAGGCTATAAGCTTTTAACTTTATAATTATGCCGATCTGCCACTTTCTCCCTTAATAATCGCTGCACCAATCAAGTGAGCCAGACGTAGAGCTTCTGGAACTTTACCGCAATCGGTCAGGCGTTGCAACACAGCGGCGATCGCTTCTGGCTGTTCCCCGCTCACTTGAAAGAAAAATGGTGGATATGCATGAATCACTCCTGCACGGTGCAGCAGCCGCAAACGTCGTTCTGATTGCGGTAAACGACGTAGAGATTCTTCCATAGCAGCTAAATTAGGCATTCGCCGCATCACTGTAACGCAAGGTAGCCCAAGTCGCTGTTGAAGCTTTGGCAAGTCAACAATATTGAATCCACCAAAAGCGATGCCGTCAAGCAGCAGAAGATGCAATTGCGGCAGGAATTTACCTTCTTCAAGTAATTTACATATAGTGTCTGTGGCGTTCCAACCGTCTTGGCGCACCTTTCCCCAAACCATACCTTCAAAGCGAGTACCAGCGCACACGACTCCGGCGATGAATACGCGACTACCTTTTCGACGCACAAACGGCGCGTCATCAAAACCGATAACGCGAATGGTACGATTTAATCGAAGTAGGGATTCTAAGTTCAAAGCGATCGCTTAAATTTAAATTTAACGACTTAGCCAACGCCGCCCGATCGCTTTCAAGTATACTCCCACTGGGAATTGATAAAACTCGATCGCTAGCCAAATGATAATCCCTAGATGAGACAAAAAAGCCAGCCCAGTCCAAACATATGGCACCCAAAACAAAGGAACATCTGGCGCGGGAGGAAAAAGGTATATCGTTAGCCCAATCAAACTAGTCGGAACTGCTACAAGCGCAATTGCAGCCAGCAGATAACCCCAACCCAAATCCATTCCTTCCAGCTGTGCTTCTACCCAATTCTTGCCATTCCAGCGCCAAATTAAGGCTGGTTGCCTTGAAACCATCTTCAGCTGCTGTGTTTCTAAATTAGGCTCAAAAATGTTGCGGCAAAGATCGCAAGCAAAGGCTTCCATCAAAGCCATATTTGTAATTTTACCCAAACGACAGACAGGACAGGAATAAACGCCGCCATAACTCAATTCCTCTAGGCGATCGCTCCTACTAAATAACTTACTCTTTTGTTTATCAGCCGTAGAATTTCGCACTTTTTGTCTTGGTGGGGTAACGTCATTTATGGGGCAAGATTAGCATCTTGCTATAACTGATTCTAATAAAATCCTCTGTGAATTTACCGTTATCAGCCAAGTTTAACGGCGAATATTATAGTTAATGTTTCTTGTATGCACATTAAATATATGAGTAATTCAGAACAATTTACACACCCGTTACCAGTAGATGACAATATTATTGTTAAGCTGCCTGAAGGGACAGATATTAGTGTTCTTGACAATGGATTTCAAGTAAGGGGTTCTTCGCTTTACAAACCTAGTAGTGAAGTTGTAAATACACTAGCAGCGCCTATTTATGATAATTCCAGTCCTCATCTATTTTTACTAGGAGTAAATGTTGAAATACTTGAGCCTGGTAAACAATGGGTATCTGGAAAATTACGCTGTCGCTTAGTTTTTGAGTTTATTCCTGATGACCAGGAAAACAATACAACAGCTAGCAAATCTGTATCTCCTTTGGATGATTTGCGAAAGATGAATTTGTAATTGATTTATTGCATCAACTTAAATTATACCAAGAAAGTAGGCGCTGGTTTTTTAAGATTATCTTTTTTTATAGATATATAGATTAAAACCGCTCCTACCACAAATATATTGCGAAAGAATTAGGTGGGCATTGCCCACCCTACAGTAAATGTATTGGTAAAGAATTAGCTGGGCATTGCCCAGCTAACAGTTATATTTCCTTTGTATTTCTTCCTTGGCGCTCTTGGCGTTCTTGGCGGTTCATAATTAAATATTAAACCCCAACTTAATCAACAACTCATTCCATCTTTCCACAGGTAAACTTCCGCCAGAGGCGCTATCATGTCCATGTCCATAATTTCCCTCACCCTCTGACAAATCTACATCGTGTAAAAAATCTAAAACATTCACTCCAGAATTAGTTCTGACGCTAAAATTAACTCTACCTGGTATATACCCTTCATTGGCAGCAATGACGATATATTTAGGTAAGCGCGATCGCCAGCTTTGCGCAATCAATGGATGAATCTGACAAGCTGAGTTAATCCTCACTAAAGCGACATTTCCTGCAAACACAGGTGCAGCTTTTCTTGCTTCTTCTAATGCAATTTTTACCTCTTCCCTAGCTGCGCGCAGTTGTGCTACTTCCTCTGTATTTGAATTAACAAGAGCTTTTGGGGAAGTGTGAATTAGTAATGCTCTGGCTGCAACTTCTGGATTATAATCAGAAGCACGTCGCGCTGCATTGATTAAAGCAGTCGCTTCTTTTAAATACTTGGCAGTGTATTTAGTTTTAGTGATCGCCAGCATCTCAAACGGTGCTTTTTCACCCAAGTCGCTAATCGTACCGATAGCAGCTATCCAATCCAAATCGGTTACATCTGTCAAGTCCTTACATAATTCCCACACTATTAATGAAGTATTGGGAATAGGATTCCAGGTATACGCACTAATTAAAGTATCACCTGCTGGCACTCCTTCGGGGCGGTGATGATCGATAAAGCAGGTGGGAACTGAGGGAATAACTGGTTCTGACTGGCTACCCAAATCGAGAACAAATAAGCGATTAGGTGCAGTTGCTTTGACTCGTTCTCGGTTCGCGGATGTCCAAGCACTCCGTTCTCGATCCGGCACAACTCGTGTTATTTTACTATATCCAGAAAGAGACAAAGCTTTTTGTAAAACTACCCCTGCTGTCACTCCGTCAGCATCTGAGTCATGTAATATTACTACCTGCTGTTTCTTTTCAATGTCTGCAACAAATGCTTTGAAGTTATTCTGCGCGGCTTCCAGATTTGGTGTCAGTCGATCTGATTCGCTATGGCTTGTAGTCGAAGGCAAATCTTGATTTGTATCAGTTAATTTTCGCACTGTTTCCAGCGTATCAATTTCTTCTGCTGACTTATCGTCTCGTATGCGCAGAATTCGAGGAAAACGAAGGGCGTAACCGCTATTATGGCGATCGCTTGGTTGTACGCGATCGAATGTCACTTCCAAGACGATTTGCGGTTCGACTATACAAACTTTACCATGAGCTAACTCTTGTATTGTATGGGCGCGAAACCAATTACTTAACTGTGTTACTTCCGCATCAGTTAAACCTGAGTATGCTTTACCAATGTTTAATAGCGTTGGATCGGTTTCGCTAGTGCGTACTGCAAAGGTATAGTCGGACAGAAAACGATGTCTTTTACCGCTACCTACTTCAGCGGCGGTGACAACTACATCCAAAGTTGCTAAGGCGCGTTTAATTTTCAGCCACTCCCGCCCTCTACGTCCGGGTTTATAGGTAGAATTGAAGTCTTTCACCATCAAACCTTCATTTCCACGCGATCGCGCCGCCATAAATTCTGCATCTAAATCGGAGATATCAGCAAAGCGTTGGCTGGCGCAAGTGCGTACTTTTGCATAGTCGAGGTGCAATGATTCTAAGACTTTTCGTCGTTCAAAAAACGGCTCGTCGATCAATACCCGATTTTGAGCATACAACACATCATAAGCAATGAAGGCGACAGATACAGCAGCCTGCAACTCTTCTGAAACTTTCTTCCTTCCCAGTCGTTTTTGCAGTTCTTGAAAGGGAAGAATTTGTTCCCCCATTACTGGTACAATTTCCCCATCTAGAATTAAGCCGTTTTCTTCACTGCTATTGCAATCAGGAAAAATATCCGCCAGTGGTTCAACTAAATCTGGAAAGCTGGGTGTGATTTCATCGAGTGTCCTTGAGAATATGGCGACGCGCCTACCGTTGCAAACAGTGCCGTGTAGAATTGATTCAGAAGATTCTGCCTCTGGTGCGATGTGAACTTGGGCGCGAATGCCGTCATATTTATCTTCAACAGCAAATCCTGACGGAAATTGTACGGCAACTTCGGTTAAGTCAGCAGCAGGACTGGCTAACATAAATTTAATCGGGTGGAATAGCTGCATCCGCGCCAGATCGAGTTGTTTTCTGCGGGCGAGTATTGCCGTTTGTCCAATATCACCTGTTATCATGTTTACCCATTGGACGCGACTAATATCTGTTTTATAGAGACGGGCGATCGCATCCTCCACAGCACCTTCTTTTAGCCCGATGCGTAGATCTCCTGCTAACAGCTTGACTATATACTTCGCTTCCAAAGGTGTTGCGATCTTCAATAGCTGAGTGACAAGTTCAACTTTACGTTTCGTCCCCGCTGTCACCGCCAGTTGCTCCAGCCTATGTGATAATTCAGCTAGAGTGAGAATTGGTTGAAGCCCTTCAAATCTTGGGTTGTGAGAAAAAGATATGGCTGTTACATCGCCTGGATCGCCCAGTTTAACTAACTTTTCTTGAAGTGACGTTTTCTCTTCCCCTGTCACCGCAGATATTGCACTCAGCAAAGCTGCACCACCAATATTAATCCGCCGTCGATCTCGTAGGGGAAAAATGTAACCTGCAAAATACAGTGCAGCAAGAACGAGGTTGTTGTCTGATAATGAGGTAAAATAATCGCCAATAAGTGCTGCTTTTTCTAGACGTTTAGTAGTTGCGCCGATTTGTTCCGCAACACTAGCAAAACGAATAAATGCTCCAGCATCTTCCTCTTGAATAGCATTAGAGTTATTTTCGGATTCAACCGACGATTGGCTTAAATCTACTGGTTTACTCATACATATTTGTATATAGCAATCTTAAATCCCTAATCCACAATAAATAATTCTGTAGGGTGGGCAGTGCCCACCTTACTCGACTTTTTACTTTTTGCCTTTTTCAGTTCGACTTGCGTCTTCTGGCAGGTGGGGCAAAAATAAATAATTCGGGTTTTCTCTGCTTCTGCGTCAGTTCTAGTTACCTGTCGGAGTTGACGAATTGTATCACCGCATCTCAAACAAGGTAAGTTAGTCCGACGAAAGACATAGTGACGAGCGCCAAACTCACTTCCAAGTTGATAAACTAGTGACTTGTCGTTTAAAAGACGCATTCGATCTTCTGGTGAGACTGTGACACCGCCATTAGAGTATGCCCGCCGCGCCATTAATACAATTGAATTACAAAGGTGTTCTAAGTCATCTGGTGTCAAGTCAGCAACTTTACGCCAAGGATCGATTTGACAATCAAAGAGAATTTCTGCCCGGAGATAGTTACCTATTCCGGCTACGATTTGTTGATCGAGCAGGGTAGCACCAATGGTACGATCGCTGTTTTCAGGTTTGAGCAGTCGCGTTTTGAAGCTGATGCGATCAAATTGCTCTTGCTCTGGATAAGGTAAAATGTCGCTACCCAAAGTTTTGATTGATTCAACTTGCGTGAATGGATCGCCCGTACCAAGGGCAAAAATCGGTGCTGAGTAGAGAATCGCTGTTGCATCTGGTACGACAATACGCGCGCGTTCTCGCCGATCTACTTCTATCGGTTCTTCAAGAAACGTCGCCCAACGCCCCCACATCATCAAATGGGAATAGAAATAGTAACCACCTTCTACCCTGCCGATTAAGTATTTACCGCGCGATCGCACTTGTTCGATTTTTCGAGCGGTTAAAATACTGGAATGTTCCGCCAGCCAAGCTTTAGCCTCCCGCGTGCGTGCTGTTAGCGTCACAATAGTCTTACCAACGAGTGCAGTATTCAAGGCATCTGCATACCGCCTCACTTCTGGTCCTTCCGGCATTCGTTCTCCTACTGCTTTAATTTCAACTTGCGATCGCAAGTGCCAAGGCACTTCAAATTCGGCTGGAAAAGCTCAAATTGTATGAAGCTATACATATCAGCTTAAATAAACTGTTAGAGTGCAGACATCCATCTGCATACATAATCGCTAGTATTTAAGCAGGAAAACTCACAACAAGCGCGATCGCACTGATCGTTAAGCTTTTTATTATGAATAACTTAAGCCGACAATTTTCATTTTTGCAAAACTTTTTCACTCATTTAAATAACTCGTTAGAAACAAAAAACATTCTTCTGTTTGACTCATGTGATGCAGCTGTTGAAATTGCATTTATGCTCAGTGGCGAGTGGGATGGTTGCAATGGTGTGATAGTGCCTAAATGTGATCAGATAGCTGTTAACACTGCTGCCAGCTTAGTCGGGGCTTCATGGTGTTACAATGGCGCGCAGAGTACTGTATTAGCTAGATTGAGTGTTGATGAATTAAAACGGCGTTATGCAGCCGGAGACAGAAATTTTGTTAATGCTAATTTGAGGTGTGCAGCACTTAACAACCTGAACTTAGGTGGAATTAATTTGAGTTGGGCAAAGTTGAGGTTGTCTGACTTGAGCAAAGCTAACCTCAGTGGAGCCGATTTAACTGCGGCAGATCTGAGTAATGCTAACCTGAGTCAGACAGATTTGAGTGGGGCCAATCTGACGCTGGCTGACTTAACAGGAGCAAACTTGTGTGAAACCAACTTGAATGGTGCTTGCTTAAACGGAGCAAAACTGAGTCAGACAAACTTGATGCTAGGCGATCGCACCTAATTGTCAATCAACTTTGATTTGCCTTAACATAAGCAACAGCCAGGGGTGTCAGCTTCTTTTCTAATTGGGCAATAATAGAGCGGTCTTTTTCAGTCCATACTCTAGGTTTACCAAAAATGCACGGTTGTAAAATCCCCCATAAAGCACCATCTTGGCACAAGTGAGCGTGAATTAATGCTCGATGCCCAAAATTTTGTTGCTCGAAAGCTGAATTAACTACTTCTGGATTAGCTGTTTCCACGTCTTCGACAAACACAGACGGATCGGTGCGCAGTGCGGCTGCAAACAAGGGATCTTCTTGTGACAAAGATGCTGGTTCTTCCTTCCACTGTGCATCCCTGATATCGGGGAAGTCGGAACTACGCCGCCAGCAAAATTCGACTTTACCAAATTTGGTGTGGGGGTTGCGTAGATAAAGAAAGCAGCGATCGCACTGCAATGCCTCAGCCAAAGCAGGCATCAAGGCGGAAAACACAGTTTCTGGATCGCTACTATCTGCTAAAATTTCTTCTAATGTGGGTACTTGTGCCATAGTCGCTTATGCAATTTGTGTGATAATTTGGTTGACACGCGGTCTACCAAAGCGTTCCCAAGCATTGCCACCTCGTAAAAACAGTTCCATCCATTGCAAGGGTTTGCCATCGTCAGCAGCCCAACCGGAACTACCAGGTGCAAATGCTAGAGTACCTTCAGGAACCTTAAAACTACCGTCAGAGTAGATCGCATCGCTGACTACATCCCCAACCCGGATAACTACTTTGGTTTCGGGTTGAAGCGAAACGCTATGAGCGGGAATAGTGGTTTTGATGTTACCGTAGCCATCAACCCAAGCAACGCGATCTAAAGGCGCATCAGGAATCTGATCTCGATTTAAGGTTGCTCCCAACACGCTTAAATCCCCGTTAGCGATCGCACCTGCGGCGGGAGGAAAGACATCGCGCGATCTAAACTGAGAACCGCCGCGAGACACATCTACAAAGTGCATTTCCTTGGCATGGTGTTTAATAAATGAAAGCGTGTAACCTGCATTCACCCCCACAATTTTGACACCATTAGGCAGCAATGCATAAGTAAGCCCTTCTCCTTCATTATCTCGCCGTGCCTCTAGGTTATCTTGGCGAGGCGCACAGTTATGATAGATCAAACGCTCCTTTGGCCCTGGGTTAAGTCCAAGTTGAGCGATCCAGAAGCCAGTTGCTAGCGTACTAAATGGAGGAACAGAGATGAGGTTAAGCTGTGCTTCGGGAAGCACCATCAAAAGGCGCTGAGCAACTTCCGCAAAAGCAGGATCGCCACTACCATAGTCTGCAATCAAGTTGATGAACATGATATATCATCTGTACGTGCGGTTTAGAAGCAGTCTTATGTTAACCTGGCTCTAGCGAACAGAGTTAGCATTTCTCTCTTTTGACTGATTTTGCTGTTTCGATAACTGTTTTTGGATAATTAGTAATTGCGCATTGCTGTTTGAATTACGAATTACAAATTACGAATTACGAATTATTTAGATACCAGTTCAGGATAAAGTTGTCATATGAGCAAAACATTAGATGTGGATCTCTCAACAGATGTGGCTCAACGTATCAATAGTAGAGCTAAGACACCGTTTGAGAATGCTTATAAAGCAGCCGAGTTAACTGAAGGGTCGATGTATGTCCAAGGCTTTTTAGCCAAGGCTGGGAAACCATACATCCCGATTGAGCATGGTTGGATTGAACTTGGCGATCGCATTGTCGATCCCACGCTACCGCACCTCAACAAAGACGCGCAAGAATTATTCTATTTTCCAGCACAGCGTCTGAGTGTCCCCCACATGAAAGCCGCAGTAGAAGAAGCAAAAGAAGATTATCCCGAAGACGAATCGCTACCTATTTATGGCCCTCCACCTTATGAGTACTATGGTGATGTGATGTTAGGTGGCGCTGACTATGCAGCAGCTTTCCAACAAGCAGAGGCTAAATGCAAGGAGTTGCTTCATTCACACAAGAATAACAACTGAGAATAAGTCGTAAGTCGTAAGTAAACAGCATAGGACTTACACATTGTACATTTGTACTAATGTACAATGTGTGTTTTCAGTCATGTTAGCTAGATGCAGCACTCAATACAGCAAGTATGCAAGCGAAATCTCGGTGGTGTGAAAGTGGGACAAACAGATCTTTCTTGTAATACACAATATGGTTAATTTGTACAGTACCTAACTTCTACCACAGTTGTTTTTAGGTGATTAGATATTGTAAATAATCCTGAAGCCACATTCGTACTTACGACTTACGACTTACATTAAAGTGGAGGTAAGCGGACTCGAACCGCTGACATCCTGCGTGCAAAGCAGGCGCTCTACCAACTGAGCCATACCCCCATAAAATAAGAGAGCAGCTTAATTTTTCTGCTTTGGCTATTTTAACTTTTTAGCTGCGATCGAGCAAGGGATAAAGTAGCGAAGCTAAGGAAAAATATTGACAATTTTGATTTAAGCCAAGAGATGACCCAGATTGTTGCAACTTTCTATAAATTTGTTAAATTACCCGACTTTACTCAGAAACAACAGCCAATACTTTCTTTGTGCCAAGCGCAAGCAGTTAAGGGAACAATTCTGTTAGCAGCAGAAGGAATTAATGGTACGATCGCGGCTTCTCGTGAGAGCATTGACGCAGTTCTGTCCTTTCTGCGTTCCGATTCCCGCTTAGCAGATTTGGAGCATAAAGAATCTTATACGGATTCGCCGCCATTTGAGCGGATGAAAGTGCGGTTGAAGCAAGAAATCGTGACTATAGGATTGCCCCAAGTCGATCCGAATCAGCAAGTTGGTACTTATGTCAGTCCGAAGGATTGGAATGCGCTAATTTGCGATCCTGAAGTAACTGTAATTGACACCCGCAACGATTATGAAGTGAGTATTGGCAGTTTCAAAGGGGCGCAAAATCCTCAAACTGAATCATTTCGCCAATTCCCAGATTATATTCGCCAAAATCTCGACCCAGCTAAACATAAAAAGGTTGCCATGTTTTGTACTGGTGGGATTCGCTGTGAAAAGGCTTCAGCTTTCATGTTGTCTGAAGGTTTTCAAGAAGTCTATCACCTCAAAGGCGGTATTCTGAAATATTTAGAGGAAGTCCCAGAACAAGAAAGTTTGTGGCAAGGAGAGTGTTTTGTCTTTGATGAAAGAGTAGCCGTTGCTCAAGGCTTGGCACTGGGAAGTCATGAAATGTGCCTAAGTTGCGGACATCCCATTTCTGATGAAGATAAGACTTCTAGTAAGTATGAACAAGGTATTTCTTGTCCCCACTGTTTTGAGCAGTTAACCGAAGAGAAAAGAAAACGTCAGGAGGCAAAGCAAAGACAAAACAAACAATTTAAAAAGGGAAATGGAACAGAACTTATGTAATATCCCCTTAACCTTTCTTTACCTCTCCCTAACCCTCTCCTACAAGGGGAGGGGACAGAACTCAATACTTTTAGGTTAAGGGGG
>DATNQH010000373.1:0-3390 GCA_036704105.1 Leptolyngbyaceae cyanobacterium
AGCAACAGACGGATCTGTCACTGATTCGCCAGTCAGCACGTATCCTAGATAATCTTTTGGTAGAAGAACTTGTTGCAACTGAGCATACGCCTGCGGTTCTTGGGTTCGTAACCATACTAACTTCGGGAGTTGAAACCCTGTAACCATGCGATTTCCAGTGCGCTCAATCAACTCCTGGCGAGGAATGGTGGCTTCAATTGCATCAACGGCTTTACCTGTACGCTGGTCATTCCACAATATTGCTGGTCTGATGACTTTGCCTTCTACATCTAGGGGAACCATACCATGCATTTGTCCAGACAAGCCGAGGGCGATTACTCGATGTCCATCTACCTGCCCAGTAACATCGGATAGCGCACTCAGGCTGGCTTCGACCCAATCCGATGGATTCTGCTCCGTCCAACCAGGCTGCGGGGTTAACAGGGGATAGCTTCTGGTCGCCTGAGCCAGAATTTGTCCTTGCAAGTCAACAGCGAGTACCCGCACTCCTCCTGTTCCCAGATCTAAGCCAATTACCACGTCAGCCAATCGCTCTCCTCCCAAATTTTGCGCTTAAGATTGGCGATTTAGAACCCGGCTAATTTAAAATCAACAACTTAAAACCTACTTCACGGCTAGATTTGATGCAAAAATTCTAGCATTTGAATCTGAAATTGAAATTGAGCCCTTCGCCGCGCTTGCTCATTTTCTCCTACACTACCTCTGATGTCTATTGCACAACAGGTTGATTGAAAATGCATCAAGCACAAGATGAATATCACTGGCAGTTTAGAGACTCCAATCGCTCTGATGCCGGGATAGTGTTTTCTCCAAATGCTTTTAAAGTTCCTTACTTAGGAGTTGATGGTGCGTTTACGATTGATACAAAAGATATTTCTGCCAGCGATCCGCGCAATCCTAAACGGGTTGTGTTCCAAGGCATGGAGTTATTCTCGTTCTACAAAGACATAGATGGAAAGACACCGCTGGCGCAAAACTGCCGCTATGTCTACAAGGGTGCAGCAGGCGACCCATTCTATTACCCACACCAATCGAAGACATCGATTTGGGATTTGTTTGAGTTAGCGTCAGGCCCGGCTGAGTGTGATAACTTCTCTTACGTCATCCTGCGCTCACCGCACAGCGAGCCAGTCCATATGCATATGCGCTATGGAAATGCTGACTCAAGTTTTCGAGAGCTATTGAACTTGAGTAATGCTCCAGAGAACAAGAATAGTATTAATCCTTGGTGGAGCGTTTACTATGCAGCAGGTGTGTCTGGTGGCGATTTGTAGAAATTGTTAGCTTTTATCCAGCAGGATTTGACGATTGAGTCAGAGATTTAGATCGTACAGCCCCTGCACAGCCTCTAAGACTCAAGTGCCGCGTTTGGCGCTAACTAACACCATCTCGCGCTATTTGTCCTCAAGGCTGCAAACCGTTATTCAGACTAGCTTTGAGTGACGAACCTTTTGCAGCACATCCAACTTAAAAATCCTTAATTTCTACTTGTCTGAGAATGCTTTAATGATGAAACGTTTGCCTGGTAAGCATTTCTAGGTCAGTGGACAAATAGCGTCGGATTTTCGCAGAAAGATTTTGGGGTCTGACGCAGTTTTGGTGAAAAGGGGTGATAGCGTTGAAGTAAGCAACGTAAATTCAATTGATCAAAGGGCTGACAAAACCAAAATCACCAAAATAGCGTCAGAGCCGGCTCGGTGTCGTGCAGGGTCAGGTAGAGACGCAGGTGTTGCTGCCAGTCAAACCTTGCTACGATTCAAACCTTGCTGTGAAATTTACGGTTCTGCCCCAGTGGTGTGGTGTAACCCGATGTAGCTAGTAGCCCAAGGCAGGTGCAGTGCTCCTTGCTCTTTGGGCCGTAGGGCAGCAGTCAGGAAGAAAGAGAGGATCAAGGGAGTGCGATCGCACCAATGCACTGCCAAACGATCAGGCGAACAAAACTACAATCAAAAATGCTGAGGCTTTTACAGGGTAAGGAATATTCCCGCGAACAAGTGTGCTTGCTGCCGCGTACTTTGCTCTTTGTCGCTGGCGTTGCGATCGCTTGACAAATCCAACTAGCTCCAAGGTTTTTACTTGCTCTTATTTCCCAATCTAGTTGACGAATTAAAGCTTTATCTGGTGTTACCCCCTGCTCTATCGCGTCGCTGAAAGCACCAGAATTTAGCAAACCTTTAGCATTAGCTACAGTCGGATAATTTTTTATATGCCGTAGTGAAGCAGCGGTAGCCACCTAGGTCAAGAGGCTGATTTTGAATGTGGCTATTTTGTCTGCCAATATAAAGAATTACACCCGTTTTTATCCGATTTCAAAAAAGTGTTAACTGAACGCCAATGTTGTGATTTAGTGCTTGTGGAGCGACGAGAGCTAAAATTTCCAATCGCTTCTTAGCAATTAGATCTCGGTAGTGATAAGTAGAATAGGGTTCAGTCGTAGTCAAACCCCAAACGCCTTGATAATAGGTGACGACATCACCAACATTCCCCAAGCATAAAAGGGCTTTTTCGCCTTTTCTAATCTTGCGCGTCACTTGCACCTGTTGGGTGGGTAACTGCCTGGATGCTAGAGCATCTGCTAGCTGCTGATAATATGCTTCTGCACTAGCACTTGATTCCAGGTAATGAGTTAAGTATTGCAGCGGAAACTCCTTTTCCAAAAGGGAGCGATCGCGCGATCGCCACGAACCTTTAGCAGTAATTTGCCCATCTTCATGCCAGAGAACATAGTTCTTCGCACCGCGTTCTGGTACAAATATAGCCCTAGCTTGTACTTCTAATTCAATGTTTATTCCCTCTGGCAGTTTAGCTTGCAGTATCTCGAATACTTTCACGGGTTCGGGATGGGAGAAGAAGATCCCATCTGTGTCACATTCAACTGGTACACCACCTTCAAGTTCTACTACATCAATCATGAACCGCAGTATCCGTCTACCATAAGCAGTAATCAGCGCCGCTGCTACAAAATCATTAAAGCTGACACCACTTGTGCCATAAAAACCAAACAGTGAGTTAATTAGTACCTTGAGCGCACCTTCTGCTTGTTTAGCAGTCGCATCTCCAGCTTTCCCTAATTTCTTGAGAAGGAGCCGTTCTGTTGTTAGGTACTCTAAAATGCTTAGCCCTACTCTTTTTTCGTCTTTGTGTGAGCAGATGCCATACTTCAGCATAATGCTAGGGTATAGGCTTGCGACATCTATCTTGCCAATGTTCTTATGTAGCCCTGGTACAGATATTACTAGCCCACCTTCAAACTGTGCTTTAGGGTCACTCTCAGGTTTATAGCCTGGATATTGGCTCTCCAATACCCGCTGCCATTTAGTAGCATTGCCTGCAAGTGCCAACTGCTGTAAGCCCATCTTTGGCACAATTAGCGACTCATAGTAGTACGAT
>DATNQH010000374.1:0-14723 GCA_036704105.1 Leptolyngbyaceae cyanobacterium
CAACGGGTATCTCGTTTGGTCAGAAAAACCTTATCGTTTTCCAAAAAGGTAGACAACCACGTTAGTGCGATTTGGAATTTCATCCATTACTACAATGCCTCTCTGCCAGCCAGATTATCCTTTCCTGTTTAGCACTACCAAGAATTAACGCTGATGTTTATCATGTTTGGAACTTTAAGCTTGCTCATGCAAACTCAAGGAATCAAATTTTTAACTAGAAACTATACATTGACTAATATAGTATTGTTTGCTATTTTTATTAGAAGCATTTCATTTATTTTGATGCCAATTTGGCATAATATAAGTTATTTTATTGCAGTCAGCATAATTTTTTCAATTTTTAATTCCTTAGTTCAACCGCTGATTAATACCTTGATTTCATTGAATACAAAACCAGAAGCACAGGGAATGGCTCTTGGGCTTAACTCGTCTTATTTAAGCATTGCTAATGCTTTTGGGCCTGTAATTGCCGGTATGACAATTGATCGCGCTCATCTGGCTACATATGGTTACGCTTTATACTTAGCCGGGATACTCACTTTCTTAGTGTTACTGTTAGCAATATTTACTCGTAAAAGGTATGCCATTGGTCATTAGTCATTGGTTATTAGTCATTTGTAACCAACAAAGGACAAACAACAAAGGTTAAGATAGAACTACAGTAATGTTTGATGCCCAATGTTCACGATTGACTTGACTGTTAAAAATACACCGTTTCCAGTGTCGGTGCAACGCAAAGAAGCAGCAGATGCTGAGGCTGTCTACAAGCAAATTGTAGAAGCGATGCGCTCTGGTAGTCCTGAAGTTCTCGAATTGACGTGCGATCGCCAAGAAGAAAAAAAAGTCGCTCTGCGCGCCAGTGAAATTTCAGGAGTGCAGATGTCGCAAAAAGACAGCGCCACTGCTGGCAAAACCCCAGGCTTTTTCTCACTAGCAGATTTACAAAAATAAAAACTGGGGTGCAGATGGCTGAACTTGCCATTCAGGTAAAAGATTTATCCTTCAATTGGCCTAACGGAGAGCAGGTTTTCAAATCTCTATCTCTCGATGTGCCTAAAGGAGAATTTTGGATGCTATTAGGCATCAACGGCAGTGGAAAGTCAACTCTACTGAGGTTGTTGACAGATTTGTTGACACCTCAGTCGGGTCAAATTCAAGTTTTACACCCGCTTGGCTTTGTCTTCCAAAATCCCGATCACCAGCTGGTGATGCCTACGGTTGGCGCTGATGTAGCCTTTGGGCTGGTAGAAGAAAAACTTTCACCAGCCTCTGTACGGCGGCGAGTAGATGAGGCGCTTGCCGCAGTAAACTTGTTGGAATTGCAGCGCCGCCCAATTTATGCCTTGAGTGGAGGGCAAAAACAACGAGTAGCGATCGCCGGGGCGCTAGCGCGGCAGTGTGAAGTTTTATTGCTAGACGAACCGACAGCACTACTCGATCCAGATAGTCAGCTTGACTTGGTAGCGCAAGTGCAAAATTTAGTCAAAAGTCGTGGAATTACTGCTTTGTGGGTAACTCATCGCCTAGACGAATTGAATTATTGTGACGGCGCTTTTCTGCTAGAAAAAGGCGATTTGGTAGATTGGGGAGAACCAAAACGTTTGAAAAAAAGGCTAATGCAAGTAGAGATTGCTTCTTGAAGTCGTCTGCATAACGGCTAAATTCAGCGTTAGGACTCACCGCCACTCCAGCATTTCTTCAATCGTTAAACCAATATTACTCGCAATCTGTCGTAGCAACCTTGGTAATATATCACTTGGTGAAATGGGACTGTTGTTCCTCGCCGATCTTCGTGACAAAACTGTTTGTGTTAACCTTTCTGACTTACCTCTATAAATCCAAGTTTCTCTAAAATTCCTACAACTTCTTGTGGCTTCAGGATAGGAATGTTACTCATGTTCTACTGAACCACAATTTGTTGTGTACCCACAAACTCCGTCTCGAACACTAGCTCCTTATCCTCTAAAAGCATCTTGATCGCTTCACGCAGATTTTCCTGCAACTCATCCAAAGTTTCACCTTGAGAATGCGCTCCGGAAAAGCCAGGAACATCATCACTAAAAATTAGATGTATATGAGCTTTACTATTTATAGTCAATCACCAGATCTAAAACACTACCAATTAAAAATTACGTTATCCATAGTGTATTAATGAAATGAAATTGAGCAAAAAAATACTATCTACAACATCTGAAATATGCTATAAAACACCTGAAAGAGGAAAAGCGGTGGTAGTCATATGTGTATCCAAATCAAAACTTATACAAGCACTTTGTCATGAAACAAGAAATTATTGACTTATTTGATAAATACACCCATACGTCTATGCCTCGGCGTGTATTTTTCCAAAAGCTTACTGTCTTGGCAGGTGGCACAGCCGCCGCAACTGCACTCTTACCCTTGTTAAAAAATAGCTACGCCAATGCGTCAATAGTGAGTGAAGACGATCCTCAACTTAGCACCGAAAGGATAACTTACCCAGGTGCAGATGGAGAGATGAGCGGCTACCTTGCTAAACCCAACAATATCACAGGTGAACTTCCTGCAATTGTTGTGATTCACGAAAATCGTGGTCTCAATCCCCACATTCAAGACGTGACTCGTCGAGCAGCATTGCAAGGCTATGTCGCTTTAGCTCCAGATTTTTTGTCTCCATTGGGCGGTACACCTGAAGATGAAGACCTGGCTCGTGAGAGGATTGCTGCTCTTGATAGTCAGCAAACGCTACATAATTTGAAGGCAACCTTAGAGTTTCTTCAAAATCGTTCTGATACCACGAACAAGGTCGGTTGTGTGGGTTTTTGTTGGGGGGGTGGCTTAACGAACCAATTGGCAGTAAGTGCATCAGATCTAAGTGCTGCGGTAGCGTTTTATGGTTCCATTCCAACATTAGATCTGGTTCCCAATATTCACTCACCGCTACTCCTTCACTATGCTGGGCTAGATGAGCGTATTAATCAGGGTATCCCTGCATACGAGGCAGCGTTAAGGACAAGTGGTAAAGACTACACAATCAGTATGTATGCTAATGTTAACCACGCGTTCCACAATGATACTAATGAAGCTCGCTACAATGCGGAAGCAGCTAAGCTTGCTTGGGAGCGAACAGTGGCTTTTTTCAATCATTATTTGAAAGTCTAAATTATCTAGTTGAATCAGGCAATCGGTAGTCTTACAAAAGTAATGATGCGTTGTAGACTTGAACAAAATACCAGATTGCACCAACATGGTTGTTTAAGAATTTAGAGAAAGACAACGTTTTGCGCACTAACCGAGATACACCAGAAGCGCAATGTGTTGTTGAACCGCGATTGGGTAGCAGGTCATAAATGACCACAACTCATCACATTGAATCGTCAATCTCCCCTTTTTTTGGCACTCATATACAATTGACGTGGTACCCCGCATATTTTTGATTCACGTAGGTTTGTAGCTTCTGAGAAAAGGATGGGGAGGCGCGTCTCCCAATTATCTCAACATATACACAGCAACTGGGCCAAGCGTAACCAATATTCTCCGCGATCGCTGGCAATATAGGACAAACTATCAATGGAAAAACCAGTGGTGATGGTGAATCAAACAAGCAGGAGTGGTAAAGAAATTTTAGCTTTTTCTTTAGAATATGCTCACGGGGCAGACCCCCAGAAACAACAGGCGATAGAAGTTGCACTAGCAGCAATAAATAGAAGCTAGTGGCTAGTGATGAGATCGTCTGGAATTTAGAATTATTAAATCCTAGGCTCTAGTATCTCACCCCTTTTGGTGTTAGGCTATGCCCATTAAAAAGTGGAACTAGGTGCAGGGGATGAAAAAGTTGAGAGTAGGGTTGCTTTTTGGTGGACGTTCTGGGGAACATGAAGTTTCGCTCAATTCAGCAAGAGCGATCGCCAATGCTCTTGAAACAGGAGAAAATCAAGCTAAATACGAACTACTCCCGTTTTATATCCAAAAGGATGGACGCTGGTTAGCAGGACTTTCACCTGAAGAAATACTAGATGGCTCCCTTATACCATCCCCAGATCCAACACCGGAAAATCAACTTAGCTGCTGGCAATTTCCATCGCAAGTTTCAGAAGTAGATGTTTGGTTTCCAATTCTGCACGGCCCTAACGGCGAAGACGGAACAGTACAGGGACTATTGAAATTAATGCAAGTCCCCTTTGTCGGTTCTGGAGTTCTAGGTTCGGCACTGGGTATGGATAAAATCGCCATGAAAATGGCTTTTGCTCAAGCCGGACTACCTCAAGTAAAGTATATGGCAGTTAACCGATCGCAAGTGTGGTCAAATCCTTGCGTGTTTCCCAAACTTTGCGACAAAATAGAAGCAACTTTAGGCTATCCCTGTTTTGTCAAACCTGCTAATTTGGGTTCATCAGTGGGTATTGCTAAGGCGCGATCGCGTACTGAGTTAGAAACTGCTTTGGATAATGCCGCTAGTTATGATCGCCGGATCGTTGTGGAAGAATCTGTCGTTGCACGGGAAGTTGAATGTGCAGTCTTGGGTAATGACAACCCCAAAGCTTCCGTCGTCGGAGAGATTACCTTTGAAAGTGATTTCTATGATTATGAGACAAAATATAGTGTAGGTAAAGCAGATTTATTCATTCCTGCTGCCATCCCCGATCATATTATTGCCCAAATTCAACAAATGTCTATCCAAGCATTTGCTGCTGTTGATGCCGCAGGTTTGGCAAGAGTAGACTTTTTCTATGTTGCAGATACTGGAGAAGTTCTGATTAATGAAATCAACACCTTACCCGGCTTTACTGCAACTAGTATGTATCCCCAAATGTGGGAAAAAAGCGGTATTTCCTTCGCAGAACTGGTAGATCAATTAATTCAATTAGCTTTAGAACGTCATCAATAATTGACATTTGTCATTTGTTCAAAACTAATAACTTTTGACTCTTAACTGTTGACAAATGACAAATGACCGTTAACTACAGTAATTATGGAAAATAACCAAATTACACAGCAATCATCTGAATCTAACTCTACCCAACCGTCTTTGTCACGCCGCTGGGGAAATTCGGCTATTTCATATTTTCTGGTCAATCTGATTAAATATCGTCCTTGGCTATTGTGGATTGCTGTTACAGCATTCCTCTTCACTACTATTTATCTTTCGTTAGTCAGCATCACTCAAACTGGTTATGTGAAAGACGAACAAGCAAAACCAACACCTGTAGTAACTGAAAACCCCGAAGCAACATCTTCCCAGACAGACAATTCTGTGTTTTTGTGGTTGCTGGGTGTGGTAATTCTTGGTAGTGGAGCTAGTGCAATTGCGATCGCCAAACTCCTACCTACTCTATCCCAATCCCACCATTTCCAGTCTATCTCTACAAAAGCATTTGCCCGCCGCAGACAGCGAAAACTACTGCTGCAAAGCCAGCAGCAAATGTCTTTTCTCCCACCTGTAGCATCCGAAGAAGCAGCGCCATCACCAATAGTATCAGTGCCGCTCCCAGAGTCGCAAGAACAATTCCAGGTAGAGGAAAGAATACTTATCGTATTAGACAACCAACCACTTAATTTAGGAGAAGAGTCAGAAGCACAATTGCTAACACAGGAAGAAATATTCTCATTTTCAGAACAAGAATGGCTCGATATAGTACCAGATTCAGAAGATAATAACTCGATAGCTGTTGGCACTGAATCATTAGCAGAAATGCTAGATCTGCGCAAACAATTGCCCCTATCTACTCTTTTAGGCAAAAACTTCCAAATGCTTGAAAAGAAAAAATAGGATGAATTTTAAGGTATTCAAAAAGGTTAAAATAAGACACTTTTTTGCAGCTAAAAAATGCATATATTGGACTATTAGAGTGAAAAAGCAACGGTGCTTCTGCTTGAAAAACTAGCCATCAGTCAGATTGAATTCTTGCAGTGCTGGGAAAAAATTTTTATTTTCATGGCTGGGACGACTAAGTTTAATCAAGACGAAGCGTTGCAAAGGATTAAGTGCTGCCCATCGTGCTAGCGTCATCTTTACACCGACTTCTTCAGCTCTTTGTTGCAGAATATTTGGAATGGTAGTATAGTCCAGCCACGCGGGATGGGACTCGACTGGTAGTTCTGTTGCTAGTGCGCCACTATATTGCTGCACTAACTGTTGGAGAAATTCCCGGTAGGTTTGAATTTCAGTTTCAGTAGTACAGGGTAAATTGACTAAAGCTTGCCGATCGCTTGCACTAAAATGGTTCCAATCAGACAGTTTAAGCTTAATACCGCAGGTATCGAGCTTAAAGCGGACTTGCATAGGAATACAACGTAGGCTATCGACAAAATCTGCCTCAAATTGAAAGAATTCCATAAGACTTAATCCTTGTTTAGCGCCGTTATCTGGTATTGCTGCGATCTCCTACTAGATCGCTGAAAGCAGTATAATGTGCGATCGCGCTGCTCAATTAGCTAGATACTTGATATTTTTCCCAATTGAGAGCGATCAATCCAGTAACTGTGACTAAAGAAATAATGATGACTAATTCAACTTAAAAGCTGCAATTTTTGATACTTTCCTGAATCACTATACTGTCTTATTGTCTGGCTCAGACAACAAAGCAGCGATCAAGTGCCACACTATAATACTTTTAAGATTAAGTTTGGAAAAAAGGGGGCTATGTTCCCCCCTTTCAAGTTAGTGCTATTTAATTGCTTTGGGGACTGGTAAGGATAATTAATCATATTAACTACCAACTACCGCGTTCCCATGACCGAAAAAAGAGAATAACTGAGAGCGCACGTAAGTATAATGAACTAAAATCCTAGTTTTTCTAACACTGGACGAGTAGAAACAATGTGACGATCTAAGCCCAACTGCTTAGGTGAAACTCCTAATGCTAAAGCAATCAGCTGCGATAGATGTAGCACTGGCAAGCCTAATTTCTCCCCAATTACCTTTTCTACTTCGGGTTGACGAGAATCTAAATTCAAGTGGCACAAGGGACAAGGCGTAATCATGCAATCAGCACCAGAGGCGAGAGCATCTTGAATATGCATTCCCGCCATTTTGAACGATTGATTAGTAGCATAGCTAGAAAGAGGCCAGCCACAGCACTGAGTTCGCCCGCGATAATAAATTGGTGTTGCACCCACTACCCGAAATACATTTTCCATCGCTTGTGGATTGAAGGGGTCGTCATAGGGCATAGATTTTTGAGCGCGGAGTAAATAACAGCCATAAAAAGCCGCACATTTCAATCCACTCAGCGATTTAGTCACTCGTTGCCCAATTGCTTCAAGACCATAATCAGCCACCAAAGCATACAGCAAATGTTTCACGTCTGTACTGCCACGATAAGGCGAACAGCCTTCTTTTTGTAGTAAACCATTCACCTGCTCAACATAGGCAGGGTCATTTTCCTGGGATTCTTTCAGCCGTTCGTCCACATGACCAATAACGCCCTGACAAGTGCTGCAATGGGTAAGAAGAGGAAGATTTAATTCTTCCGCCAAAGCAATATTCCGGGCATTGACTGTATCTTCCAACAGTTGAGAATCTTCTTTAAAAGTACCGGAGCCGCAGCAGGCAGCTTTCTTCAATTCAATTAATTCAATGCCTAAAGCTTGGGTTAAGGCTCTCGTTGATTGATAAAGTTCCCGACAAGCTCCTTGAGCAACACAGCCGGGGAAATAAGCATATTTTAGATGGGATGACATAATTTATAGAGACTGGGGGCTAGGGGCTAGGGGCTGGGGTATTAGGAGCAGATAAATCTAGACTAACTTTTATAGCATGGCTTGTTTGTGCCTGTATCTAAGCTAACTTTTTAACTTCACAGACGCTCGGTCGACAGGCAGAGACACCAAAAAATTTATTTAGAAAAAATTATGGGTAAGATTGATAAAATTGATGTTTGTGAGTTGGAAAATCCGCTATCACTCTAGTTCCTAGCCCCTACGCCTTTGCCCCTACCTTAGTGACGATCGCAAAACAGGCTATATATGGATATATGCGATCGCTCTTTCCGATAAGATGAAATATGCTCAACAGCATATCACCCTACTTTGGTGGTTCTAGCAAAGAGTTAAGGATTTTTTATGAGTGAAGTTGAAATTTTTGATAAAGTTAAGAAAATCGTTACCGAACAACTGAGCGTGGAAGCTAGCAAAGTTACACCGCCAGCCAACTTTGCTAACGATCTCGGCGCTGACTCCCTGGATACAGTCGAACTGGTCATGGCTTTAGAAGAAGAATTTGATATAGAAATTCCGGATGAGGCAGCCGAACAGATTACGACAGTCCAACAAGCAGTAGACTATATCAACAATAAAGTTGCCACATCCGCTTAAATACTGTCACTTGTCCTTTGTCATTTGTCTTTTGCCAACAACTAATGACGAATGACAAATGACGAATTTTTTGAGGATTAAGGGTGGGTCAGCTGGCTAAAACTTGAGTTATGACAGATTTTGATGTGAAACGAGTTGTTGTGACGGGTGTCGGCGCTGTTACGCCGATAGGCAATACTCCAGCAGAGTACTGGGAAGGATTATTGAGCGGTCGCAATGGCATTGGGCCGATCTCATTATTTGATGCTTCGCAGCATAAATGCCGGATTGCAGGAGAAGTGAAGGGATTTGACCCCCAGCAATACTTAGACGGCAAAGAGATCAAGCGCATGGATCGCTTTGCTCAATTTGCGGTAGTAGCCAGTATGCAAGCGCTCGCGGATGCTCAGTTTACGATTAATGAACTGAACGCAGAACAGGTAGGCGTAATTATTGGATCGGGGGTTGGTGGAATCAAAGTTTTAGAAGACCAGCAAACGGTCTACTTGACAAAAGGTCCAGATCGCTGCAGCCCATTCATGGTGCCGATGATGATCTCTAATATGGCAGCTGGGTTAGTAGCCATCCATACTGGGGCAAAAGGCCCAAACTCCTGCCCAGTCACTGCCTGCGCAGCGGGTTCTAACGCAGTTGGGGATGCTTTCCGACTAATTCAGCGCGGATTTGCCCAAGCGATGATTTGTGGAGGAGCGGAAGCAGCAGTCACACCCTTGTCAGTAGCTGGGTTTGCCTCAGCGCGGGCGCTTTCAACGCGCAATGACGATCCTGCCCATGCCAGCCGTCCGTTTGACCGCGATCGCGATGGCTTTGTCATGGGTGAAGGCTCTGGTATTCTACTGCTAGAGGAGTTGGAACACGCTAAGAGTCGCGGCGCGAGAATATATGCTGAAATTGTCGGCTATGGCTTGACCTGCGATGCTTATCATATGACTTCCCCTGCACCAGCTGGAGAAGGGGCAGCAAGAGCCATGCAGCTGGCATTAAAAGATGCAAATCTTAACCCAGATCAAATCAGCTACGTTAATGCTCACGGCACCAGCACGGCAGCAAATGACGTGAATGAAACTGCTGCCATCAAAACAGCATTGGGTGAAGCAGCTTACAAAATAGCAATTAGCTCCACTAAGTCCATGACGGGTCACTTGTTGGGTGGTAGTGGCGGAATTGAAGCAGTAGCGACTGTCTTGGCGATCGCTAATGACTCTATTCCCCCCACAATCAACTTAGATAATCCCGATCCAGAATGCGACTTGGATTATGTCCCTCACTCTAGTCGCGCTCAAAAGGTAGAAGTAGCTTTATCAAACTCTTTTGGCTTTGGCGGTCATAATGTCACCATAGCATTCAAAAAGTACGTTGAGTAAAGCAACAATGGTGAATTGTTAATGCAGCAATGATGAATTGTTAATACTTCATCATTCATATTTCATCATTCATACTTCATAATTTCTAAAGAAATGCTTGCTGGTCAATCCAGAAGAATGGGATGATCGGTAACAAGTGCATAGGGCGATTCCAAGCATTCAGATCTTGCCCCACTCTTCCAGTGCTTCACTGTCGTTAATAAAAGAAGAAACTATGGCTGTTGCAACCCAATCCCTCGAAGAACTTTGTATTAACTCAATTCGCTTTCTCGCAATTGATGGCGTAGAAAAGGCAAAGTCCGGTCATCCAGGATTGCCAATGGGTGCTGCACCTATGGCGTTTGTGCTGTGGGACAAATTTTTGCGGTTTAATCCCAAAAATCCAGCTTGGTTGAATCGCGATCGCTTCTTGCTATCTGCGGGACATGGCAGTATGTTGCTATACTCCCTGCTGTACTTAACCGGATACGAAGATCTAACCCTCGAAGATCTCAAGCAATTCCGTCAATGGGAATCCAAAACCCCCGGACACCCAGAAAACTTTATGAATCCTGGGGTTGAGATTACAACAGGGCCATTGGGGCAAGGTATTGCCAACGGTGTGGGAATTGCAATGGCTGAAGCTCACATGGCAGCCAAGTTCAATAAACCCAATTTACCCATCATTGACCACTACACCTACGTCATTCTAGGTGACGGTTGCAACATGGAAGGAGTTTCCGGCGAAGCTTGTTCTTTGGCTGGACACCTTGGACTTGGCAAACTAATTGCTCTGTACGACGACAATCACATTTCGATTGACGGTTCCACCGACTTGGCTTTCACAGAAGATGTCGGCAAGCGGTTTGAGGCTTACGGCTGGCACGTCCTAGTTGTAGAAAACGGCGACACCGATCTCGATGCGATTCAAAAAGCAATTGAAACCGCTAAATCAGTCACCGATAAGCCTTCTTTAATCAAGGTGCGGACAACCATCGGTTATGGCTCACCCAAAAAAGCTAATACCCGCCACGCTCATGGTGAAGCTTTGGGTGATGATGAAGTCAAAGCAACACGCGAGAACTTGGGTTGGAATTATCCGCCGTTTGAATTGCCAGAAGATGCACTCAACCATTGGCGGCAGTCAATTCCTCGTGGGGCAAAACTTGAAGACGAGTGGAATCAATTGTTTGCTCGTTACAAAGAGCAATATCCCGAAGAAGCCCGCATTCTCGACCGGATGCATGAAGCTGAATTGCCAGAAGGGTGGGATTCAGTTCTTCCTACTTACAAGCCAGAAGATAAGGGAATAGCTACCCGCGTCCACTCCGGCAATTGCTTGAATGCATTAGCTGAAGTTCTCCCAGAACTGATTGGTGGTTCTGCTGACTTGGCTCCTTCCAACAATACCTTGCTGAAGTCTTCGGGAGACTTCCAAAAAGGACAATACGAAAACCGCTACATCCGCTTTGGTGTACGCGAACATGGTATGGGTTCGATTTGTAATGGTCTTGCCCTTGATGGATCGGGTTTGGTTCCCTACTGTGCTACTTTCCTAGTCTTCACCGACTATATGCGGGCGGCAATTCGCTTGTCTGCTTTGTCTGAAGCTGGTGTGATTTATGTCATGACTCACGACTCGATCGCTCTGGGTGAAGATGGCCCAACTCACCAACCAGTCGAACACGTAGCCTCCCTGCGAACAATTCCCGATATATATGTCATGCGTCCTGCCGACGGTAACGAAACCTCTGGCGCTTATAAAGCAGCGATATTAGCCGCAAAAGGAAAGAGACTGGGTAACAAGGTAAAACCGTCGATCCTCGCCTTGACTCGTCAAGCCCTGCCAAACCTAGCTGGTAGCTCGATTGATGGTGTTACCAAGGGTGCTTATATCCTATCTGATAGCGATGGCACACCCGATCTGATTTTGATCGGCACGGGTAGCGAAACACAACTGTGCGTCAAAGCAGCCGAGCAATTGCGCGGTGAAGGCAAGAAAGTACGAGTTGTCTCCATGCCTTGTTGGGAACTCTTCCAAGAGCAGGATGCCGAGTATCGGGAATCCGTATTACCAAAAGCTGTGAAGAAGCGGGTATCTGTGGAAGCAGGTACAACCTTTGGTTGGTGTCGTTATGTTGGCGATGAAGGTGTCGCTATTGGCATCGATCAATTTGGTGCTTCTGCTCCTGGTAATGTCTGTATGGAGAAGTTTGGCTTCACTGTAGAGAACGTAGTAGCCAAAGCAAAGGCTTTGTTGGGATAGTAACAAGCAGATTGCCTGAGTTAGCTATTTATAGCTAAGTAGTTGGGGTTCCGTTCGGAACCCCATTTTTTCTGAATTATCTTGCTTTCTTTTGTCCCTCTTTTCTCTTCCTATAGCCACTAACTACTAGTCAAAAAATGATACTTTCAGATAAATTTGGGGAACCTTTATATCAGGTTTACTATCTCTTTACAAAAGTATAGGTAAAGTAGGCAGTATCTCTAAAATTACAGCTATTCATACGTAAGTAATAGACAGATTATTTGAGGAGTGGCGGAATCTATTATGTCTACACTATTTGCATCAGAATCGTACCAATGTTCAAAGTCGACTCTTAGCCCGGCTGAGCAAGCAGCACTGCTGCAAGGGGAGATTTTAATTCAAACACGATCGCACTCGGCTTGGGGTGGCGCTGTTACTGCTCAAATGTACATCCCCGTTGTGCGATCGCGTGTTTGGCAACAACTAACTGATTACCCCCGCTGGGTACAATATTTTCCCGATATCATCCGTAGCGAAGTGTTGCATCGCGGCGAAGTCAAGCGTCTGTATCAAGTTGCCCGCAAAGCCTTTCTCTTGTTCAGCGCCCAAGTCGATATTTATTTGAATGTGTTTGAGGAAATGCAACAGCAAATTCAGTTCCGGATGGAAAAAGGCACTTTTAGCGATTTTGCGGCAGATTTAAACCTGGTCGATTGCGGTGCGGGAACTATACTGACTTATGCGGTACAAGCAACGCCTAGTATTCCGATTCCATCAGTTTTTATTCAACAAGCAATGCATTTTGAATTGCCGGAAAATATGCGAAAAATGCGGCAAGCCCTTTGCGCTTAGTAATATTACCTTGAGTTTTATTCGGCAAAAGCAACTGTTAATCATCCCTTCACCAGTCGGAGATTGATCAGTAGATTGTTGGAGTTGACACGCAATCGCTCACCATTCACCGACTCAATCACTTCAACCACATTGCGCTCTTATAGAGTAGCCCGGCATTGCCCACCCTGACAGCCATAGGTATTTATCTGGCTAAATATAAAAAATTTTGAGAAGATATGCGGAAAATGAGACACCTACTGTGTATGTGTCAGTAGAGTTAGCAAGATTCAATGTCACAGGCACAAAAAGTTTTGGACTTTTGGTTTGGTCAGTCTAAGCAAGCAAGTTACGGCCAACCTCGACAAATTTGGTTTATCAAAAACCTAGAGTTCGATCAGGAAGTACGCACCCGCTTTATGCCTGATTACACACAAGCACAAGCAGGTAATTTAGACTCATGGAAGAATTCACCCCAAAGTTGTCTTGCTTTAATTCTGCTGTTGGATCAGTTTCCTCGGCATATGTTTCGTGGCACTCCCCAAGCTTTTGCTACTGACTGGCAAGCACTTTCGGCAGCACAATACGCTATTGCCCAAGGCTATGACCGCGAGTTATTGCCCGTACAGCGCTGGTTTATCTACTTGCCTTTTGAACACAGCGAAAACCTAGACCATCAAAATCAATCTGTGAGTTTGTTTGAGCAACTGAGTGACGATCCAGATAGTGCTGATACGATTCAATATGCAATTCGTCACCGCAAAGTCATTTTGCGATTTGGACGCTTTCCTCACCGAAATGCAATTCTTGGTCGAGTGTCAACAGCACAAGAGGAAGAGTTTTTACAAGAGCCTGGGTCTTCGTTTTAGAGCGATCGCGCACAAACAGCTGCTTTTATTCTCTACATCAGCAAACCGAAAAAATTAACATTTATTTCATATATATAATGCGATCGCTAAAGAGCGATGAAGTTTTCTAGATTTCTGTCTTACGGGTGATGTTTTACCAATCTTAAGTCAAGAAACTTTAACTAATTATTGACAAAATGCATATATTTATGAATAGTTTGCAATTGCTATCAGTTGCACCCGCTAAGCGGATTTTAGTTGTCGATGACGCTGTTGACAACTTGTTTCTGCTTCAGACAGTTTTGGAGGTGGAAGGGTATCAAGTAGAGATTGCTGATAGTGGGAAAGCAGCTTTAGCAAAAATTGAACTACAGCCGCCAGATTTGCTGTTGCTGGATGTGATGATGCCAGGAATGAATGGCATTGAAGTGGTTCAACACATTCGGCAAAATAGGAATTTACCATTTATTCCAGTTGTTTTAGTTACTGGATGCGATCGCTCCTCTGAATCTCAAGAACTCGATATTGAAGATTTTATTGCTAAGCCAGTAGATTTTGATAAATTGCTGTGGCGAGTAGGTACAATCTTAGCAATGCCAAATCTAGAAGCTAAGGCGATCGCAAATCGGCGATTAGCAAGTTGATGCGCTCGGCAACATCTGCCTTTCCATTCGGCTCGGCATCACGTAGGAATATATCTAAAACAAACCAGCGACACAACAAAGGATCTATCTTCACTAAATTGAGGATGACACCATTAAGCACCTCTTTCATGAGGTAGTTAGGAAGACGGTTTAATTCATCTCGAATCACAAGCGCATTCTCAAGTTTTTGTGTTTCCCTGGCAATGAGAATAGCTTTGACTGTAGCCTCAACTAAATTACTAAGCTCAACTTCCAGCTCGTTAATATTTTCGTTTATCGGTTGGTCTTGCAAAGGGGATTCCTCTATAGTGAACTTCCGATCTAAAATTGGGCGGCTAGAGTGGTAAACCCCCATGCAAACACTACGGCTATGCCACCATCTACTCAAACTTATATATTAATTAGCTGTATTCATCGCCTCATCTATCAAAGGGTAGAAGCCGTGTATAGTAGCTGCCACTTTAGATAGAAGCGTATATCGTCCTTCCAAGGGATAATAGGGCGAAGTATTAAT
>DATNQH010000375.1:0-25286 GCA_036704105.1 Leptolyngbyaceae cyanobacterium
TCGAGGTTCGAGGTTCGAGGTTCGAGGTTCGAGGTTCGAGGTTTGCTTCCTCCTGACTCATGACAGCTTTTTAATTAGCCTAGTATTTTCACTGTTTTCAGAGCGAGAACGATTCTGCTATATCAGCTATAGCCAAAATTACCGTACACAACTGAGTTTTTAATCGAAAAAACATTTCTAACTTTAACAAAGATTTAGCTAAAGCGCTATACGCACATTTTCTCACAGCATTTATGAATCTGAATCGTCAGTTGATCGCAACTCTTGCAGCAACCCTTATTTCATTGTCATTGACGGCTTGTAATGGGGGTGGGGATAAAGATAACCCGGACAACTTCACTGGTTTGAAAATTAAATTACTGGTGGGTAGTGCTTTAGGGGATTTCTGCACCAGCGCGATCGCATCAATCAACGCCAGCCAACCTAAACTTAAGAATGATACAGCCTTGCTTGCTACCTGCGAAACTAAGGGTAGTGGAGATATTGTTACTCAAGTAGTATCTTTCGGTCGCCAGCACAAAGCCGGAACAAGCTTAGTTTCCTGATATGGTGATATATATTATACTCAGATGCTGTACGAAATGAATCAGCTATTTCCCGGACAAAAATATATCGCGGAAATAACTGACTCACCATTACTGGCTAGTAGTCCAATGGTGTTTATGGTGCAATCTAACCTAGCAAAAGGATGGCGAAAGACATCAGATCCTTACAAAGCTTTAGTTAGTGCAAAAACCCACCGCAACATCGATTTATCTGCGCCGCCTCTAGCTATTCATTACGTACATACAGCGCCTACCCGTTCTAATTCTAGATTACAAACTCTAGTTGCTCAATATGCCAGCATATCTGGTAAGCGACCCGAACAACTAACGATAGCAGATATCCAACGCGATCGCTCTCAAATCCAGCAAAACTAAAGCAAGATTACTCGCTATGGCGTTTTTACTAATTCCCTTGCTCAGGCAATGAATGGTGCAAAATGGATCGTTTTGGGCAACGGTGGCTTCAGTGTATGAGCCTTCTGTAATTGCTGCCAATCGTAGTTTACAACCAGGACAACAGCATTATGAAGCAGTTTATCCCAAAGCAACATTTACATCTAATATGTTGTTAATTATACAAAATGCATCTTGAATGAGTGTGGATGAAAAGGCAGCAGCCGAAAAACTAAGTAATTACTTGTGCCCGAAATTCAAACTACTACCTGTCAACGGTCTGCAGCAGCAACTAATTGCAGTCCAAGTTAAACTTCAGAATAGTTATGGTGTGGCTAAAGAGCATTTAACCAACTAGCAAAAAGTTTACAGCACAACATTGAGTTAGCTATTAAAGGACAGGATACCAGCATGGCTCAGGTAATTAACCTTGCAACTTTAATTCAAGATACAGCCGGAGTGTTACAGGAGTTGCAAAACAAATTACGCTCTTTTGATTTTAGTAATGCTACTCAAACAATGGAGTTGCGTCACTGCGAACAACGAGGCAACTTTCAAGAGAATGTTGATTTACTGGTTTCAAAATCAACCAATTAATACAGCTTTTCCTAGGAGTATTTATGAATAAGCAACATGAAGAACAAGTTCGTCAATGGTGTGAAAAAAATAATTGGACAGATTTATTCATTCATGAAAATAAATTTTATGCTTTTCCTCCTCATGCCGTAATACCTTTACCTGTACCAATTGAAGAAAATAAAATCAATCCTGAATCTAGGCAGTCTAACTACTTACTTTACTTAGCTATTACGATTGATTCATTTATTTTTTTACAGATGCTATCAAGGTTTATATTTCTCCCCTGGCTATCTTTTAAAGTTAGTTTGACTGCGATATTTGGAGCTTTATGCGTATTGGCAATTATTGAATTTTATACTTTAGTTTCTCGCAAATATGACTTACAAACTATATTTCGATATCCTTTAATTATAGCTAGTATATTTTTTATTAATTACCAAATAATCTGGATATTTTTAGCTTATAAATAGCAATTTTTTCAAAAAATATTACATAAATCCAATTTGCATGACTAAAATAAATAAAATGATGAATGATGAATGATGAATGATCGCTTGTTCATTTATACTAACCTTAAATGATTCGTAAATCTTTCTATTGGTTGTCCTTCTTCATTAGTCAATATTACGGGCGCATAGCGATGTGCCCGTAATATTGACGGCGGGGAGTATTTCATGACTCAAATGAGATTGCTATAGCATTTATCATTCAGCATCTATTATTTAGCAGGCAAGATGTTGCTGGACGGCTGATACTAGTTGTTCTGTCCAATGGTGGGTGAGGTTGCTACAAGCAGCTTCAACCATGACTCTGATCACTGGTTCGGTACCAGAGGCGCGGACTAGTACCCGCCCGCGATCGCCCATTGCTGCTTCTGCCAGTGCGATCGCTTTTTGTAAGCCTGCACAATCTTCCCAGCCCAAACGGCGATCGCGGTCTTCTACCCTTACATTTCGCAGCAGTTGAGGATAAGTTTGGAAGCTTTGATTCACTAGTTCAGCTAGAGACACACCAGAAGATTGCACCAAAGCAGTTAAATGTAACGCCGTTAATATTCCATCTCCAGTAATGCCATAGTGACGGCAGAGAATATGCCCTGATTGTTCGCCACCCAACATTCCCCCAGTGCGTGTCATTTCTGCTTGCACGTATTGATCGCCGACTGAGGTGCGAATCAGCTTACCACCTTGTTTTTCCCAGGCACGTTCAAAACCCAGGTTAGCCATGACGGTAGAGACAATCAAATTGTCTGGTAACTTCTGCTTTGCTTGGAGAGTTTGACCCCAGAGATAGAGAATGTAATCTCCATCAATAGGTCTGCCTTGACTATCAACAGCTAAAACGCGATCGGCATCGCCATCAAAGGCAAAACCCAGATCGGCTGAATGTTGCTTAACAGCAGCTTTGAGAGGATCGAGGTGAGTTGAACCACAGTTAACATTAATGCGATCGCCATCGGGGCGATCGTGCAAGCAGATCGCCTCTGCCCCCATTTGTTGAAATACTGCTGGTGCTAACCCAACAGCCGCCCCCCAAGCTAGATCTAGTACTACTCGTATTCCCTGAAAGTTTAGGGTGGGCAATAGTGGTGTAGAGAGCCATGTAACGTAATCTTGCACTAACTCCGGTCGCCGGAAATAACGACCATTACCACTAGAGCTAACTGAAGATTGAGTACCCCTTACTCCTGCCTCAATTTCTTCCTGTAGCAGTTGAGATAACTTAGCGCCATCTGCACCAAAAATTTTGATGCCGTTATCTTCAGGCGGATTGTGGCTAGCAGAAATCATCACTCCGCCTACAGCATTGCTAACACTAGTTAGATAAGCAACGGTCGGAGTGGGGCATAAACCCAAATGCCAAACTTCTAACCCAGCCGCAACCAAACCCTTACACACGGCTGTTGCCAACATTTCGCTGGAGTTTCTGGAGTCTTGTCCCACAATCACTGGCCCGGAGTTACCAAATTGCTGCAACACTTGACCTGTCCAGAAACCTATTTGCAAAGCCAAGGGTTCATTCAATAAATCTCCTACTCGTCCCCGGATCCCATCAGTTCCAAATAAGGGAGTTTTGGGAAGATCGAGGCTGGGGACAAATTCTTTGGCTAGTACAGCAGCTTCAGCGTTAGCTACCAATGCCGAAGCTTTCAGAGAATCTGGCTCTGCATCAGTTTTAATTCCATCTGGGGACGTGACAATAATTTCCATACTCCGCACACCACTAACTCATGCTGGGAAGACGACACTTTACCAATGTTGCTAAAAAAGTTTGTCTTAATTCAGACTTTTTGGCAAAGTTTTGCTACCAGATTAGCAGACTTTTCCCCAAATACTATAAAGCTGTGGTAAAAAATGGAGTCAGAATGATGAGTGCTAAATGCTGAATGCTGAATTCATCATCCATAATTTTCTCGCTCGTCCCTCAAACTCCAGCTTGTAAGAGTAGGGGTTGAATTGTTTCCCAGGTGAGTCCTCGCTGAATGTAACGAGGTGAGTCAGGGTTGTATGGGCTGGCTACGCGGTCTATTGAGATAATGGTAGCGTTGTCTGGTAAGACTGGTACTTCTGGATCGAATGCTGTGGGCCGCATTAAGGAACTGGAAAAGCCTTTAAATATTGCTATGTGGTCTATTTCGCTTGCAATTTCTGCTGTTACTAGCAGCACTTCTTGCGACGCGATCGCCGTGTATTTTTCTAGCCGCTTCCCCACAGATTCTTTCATTGTCTGATCGCAAATCTTCCCTGTTTACCCAACTTGAACAAAATAAAATAGCCCAAACAAAGCACATAGACTATCAAACCAACTACCCCAAGAAAGCCCAAAAAGCCTGGGGTGGAATTGGGATGAAAGTAATCTTTGAAAACTAGAGACGGTTCGATCCAAGCTCGACATAAGGGTTGTGCGATCGCCCCAGATGCAAAGCCACATTGCAAGCTAGGGAGTTGAGCAATTACACCCAAGATACAATACAAGCTGATTGCCCACCGCCACGAATTGAAAGTCAGTTTCAAAGCATCCCCTGGTCGATCCTCAATTTCTTCGTTCAGATCGACCCAAAACCACAACGATATGGGAATGAGAACGCGAGCTATTAGCCCCGAAATAAATCCTACTTGGAACGGCGCAATCAACAGGTAAACTGTAATTGCCAGTAAACTGGACACTCGCCAGTAAATAGTTAACAGGCTTTGTATTGCTTCTACTTTTTGTACAAACGCCCAGACTAGCAAAATTAGGGGAATTATTACCGTAAATAATAGTGCTAGTCGATAGTCCATCCAAATCAGCGGTCGAAACCAAATTTCGTTTTGCATAGCTCAAACAGGGGTTTGGGGTTAGAGGCTAGAGGCGCTTAGGCTAGAGGCTTGTAAAAATTCCCCTTGTCTCCTTGTCCCCAAGTCCTTTTTCTAGCCTCCAGCCCCTAGTCCCTATAAAAAAAACAGCAACCTAGGATACCACAAAAGTATCCTGGGTGCTATATTAATTCATTTGCTAGTAGAGAACCCACAGGTTTAATCTCTACTCGTCGTAGATGCGGCACTCATCTGCATCAGGATTATCATCGCAGTATCGCTCAAGCGAAGTTTTTGGCTTAACTTGGCGCTTATGAGATGCTTCTGCTTGTAGTTCTTCTACAGCATCCCAAGCTGCTGCACATTCAGATGATGTCTCACCGCTTGTTTCACAAGCTTTACGTGCTTGTTCTCTCTCTTGTTCGATTTGCTCTTGGATGTTGCTCATAGATGTATTGGATGTATAGATTCCAGTGAACTTCCTTTTTTAGTATAGGAAACCTTCTAGGTGTAAAAGGTTCCTACAAGAGTTATTGTGTCAGGTTAATAATACAGTTTCTGCCTTTGAAAGCTGCACGAAGGGCAAACTACGAGCAGACTGCATTTGCATTAAAGCAAAAACTGGCATTTGCATTTATCAATCTAATGGATGGATTTGCATTTACCCAAATAGCCAGATTCATCCTTACCAATACAAGCAACAGGAGTTATCTTGATAAATCGATTGTATGTTTTAACATTTGACGATCTGGTGTAGACAGCCGTAATTGCGCCGCTTGAGAAAATTTCAGATGTTGATGGACTGACTACCCTTGCCTAAAACGTTGCCACCAAGGCAAATTCCGCGCATCTAACCATCTAAAATTCAACCTGGGGCTTGATCGCTACCTCTACCAGATTCTATCGAAATCATAAGTTCGCTCGAAAAAACCTACCACTGCCGATGGGGGAATGGGGAATATTGATGCTTAACTCAACCAATAGGTACAAAGTTAACTTGAGTAAGATGCATTCGGGAAATCGAAAAGCAACAATAGAAAAAGATCTAGCCGAAATAGGGAGGGATGGTAGAACTGATGGCGGACAAAATGCAGTGGGTAAACGCCCTTTCGACTCGTCCTTCTTTAGAGGCGGCTGTTGCAGAAGTAGTAGAACGGGCTGAAAATGCGCTTCAAGCACCAGCAGATTTAGGGCTAGTATTTATTTCGTCTGCTTTTACCAGTGAGTATCCCCGATTACTGCCCTTGCTACAGGAAAGAATATCAGTACCAGTAATAATTGGTTGTAGTGGGGGTGGTATTGTCGGCATGAATCGGCAGGGGCAGATCAAAGAATTGGAAGGCTCACCAGCTCTCAGCCTCACCCTCGCACACCTTCCTGACGTTGATATAACAGCATTTCATGTTGTGGGAGACGAATTACCCGATTTAGATAGTCCTCCCAATAGTTGGGTCGATCTTTTTGGTGTGTCGCCATCGCCGAAACCACATTTCATTTTGCTATCAGAACCCTTCTCGTCTAAAATTAACGATCTACTTCCAGGGCTAGACTTTGCTTACCCTGGCTCGGTAACTGTGGGAGGATTAGCTAGCAGCAGTCAACTTGGGGGACGCATTAGTTTATTTATTAATGATCGCATCTACAAAGAAGGCACGGTTGGGGTGGCTTTAAGTGGCAATATTGTTTTAGAAGCAATTGTGGCTCAAGGATGTCGCCCGATTGGTAAGCCTTATCAGATCAGCTCGTGCGAACGCAATATCTTACTAGAACTGGAAGCGCAACCACCGCTGGAGATCCTGCGAGATTTGCTCGAAGGTTTGGGCGAGTATGACCGACAGCTAGCACAGAATTCTCTGTTTGTCGGTGTAGCACGAGATGAATTTAAGCAAAATTTGCAGCAGGGAGACTTTTTAATTCGGAATTTGCTGGGAGTAGACCCGAAGTTTGGCGCGATCGCAGTTGGCTCTAGCCTGCGTCCAGGTCAACGCATCCAATTCCACCTCAGAGATGCTCAAACTTCCGCCGACGACTTGGAATATCTTCTCCAGCAGTATCAAACAAAAACCACTACCTACCCCACCCCAGCAGGGGCGTTAATGTTCTCCTGTCTGGGACGTGGAGAAGAATTGTATGGCAGACCAAATTTTGATTCCCAACTGTTTAGCCGCTACCTCAACGACGTTCCGCTGGGAGGCTTTTTCTGCGGCGGCGAAATTGGCCCGGTTGGAGATAACACTTTTTTACACGGCTACACCTCGGTTTTTGGCATCTGCCGTCAGTCAGAATAATGAATTATGAATGATGAATTAGGAATGATGAATTAATCATTTAGCATTCAACATTCAGCATTTAGAATTTTTAAGTATGTCTTGGTAGAGAGTCGGGAGAAGTAATTTTGGCAGTTGTCCGAGTACGTCAGCACGTTAATCCACTAGCAAAAAAATACCAAACTCCAGTCAGTCCTCCTAAGTGGAGTTTGGTTTATGCCGTACCAAATCAACCGCTGCATCTTGATATTGGTTGCGGTAAGGGACGGTTTTTGTTGAGCCTAGCGCCGCTGGAACCGTTTTGGAATTTTCTTGGCTTGGAAATTCGGGAACCTCTGGTGCTGGAAGCAAATAGCTGGCCCAATCAGTTGGGATTAACTAACTTGCATTACTTGTTTTGCAATGTCAATAACTCATTGGACTCTATTCTTAGTTCCTTACCAAGCGGAACTTTACAGCGGGTAACAATTCAGTTTCCCGATCCTTGGTTCAAAAATCGGCACAATAAACGGCGCGTAGTTCAACCAGAATTAGTGGCGGAACTGGCGAAATATATGGCTGTGGGGGGTGTTGTTTTTCTCCAGTCAGATATTGAAGCGATCACAGTCGAAATGTGCGATCGCTTTGCGTCTCATCCAGCCTTTCAAAGACAGCAAGAAGGCTGGTTGGCAGAAAATCCCTTACCCGTTCCAACAGAGAGAGAAACACACACCCTGTTGCGGGGAGAACCTGTTTATCGGGCTTTGTTTGTTAAAGTTGATGACGATGCTGGCTAGAAATCTAAAGTAACTAATTAATAAAAATTGAATTCAGTTGAGAACTATAGTTAGCGACTCAGATCGGGTAGTGTTTTCAGAGATTTACAATCAGGTGCTATAGAGTTAATTAGAGAGCGCATTAGTTGGGATTTAGGTTGTTGATTTGAGTAAGCATAAGCAATAGCAAGTCCCCAGCTAATAAACGGTTCAGACAACCCAACGGTCTTTATCAGTTTTGCCTCTAATTTTTTGACGGTTCTTTGACTGGCTCTCTGGGTTAAAATCTCACCAATTTCTACATAAGTATCAAAAGATTTTTTTGCCTGTCTAGCTCCAGGAAAGATTAATGGTAATTTACCAAGTTCTCTCGCCTGACGCGCTAGAGCTAAACCTTTTTCATAGTCTCTAAATTCAAAATACTCAAGTAAACACTGAAGCGATAATCGCCCTGCTGCTTGCATTGGCGGGCGAGATTCCCAATTAATTGAATCTATTTGAATGCGCACAGAGTCAAACTCTCCGTAGAACGCATAAATTTGTCCTATAACTAAAGCTCTCACGCTGTCTGCCATCGGTGACTTCAGTTTCGAGAATTGTTGCTGATAGAATGCGATCGCAGCTTCTGGACTTTTTTGATGTAGCAAAGTCCGAAGCGAATCTTTGCTTTGATTGATTCTCCGATAGCGGATGATGAGGTTAAAGAGTAATACAAACCCTAGAATTGCCCAACCAATAGGGCCGCTAGCCAAACAGCCAGCGACAATAAGGATGAAAACAAGTGTGAGGGGTGTCCACTGGTTGAGCAGATACAAAATATTCTTATTAGCTGACACGGGAAAATTAAGCATAGTATTTTTAATTAGTTTCTCTTTATACTTCCTTATTCAGAAAATGTCTTGAGAAAAATCTAGACTATGCAAAAAAAATATTTACTTTAAGATTAGTTGTAGAGATTGCATTTAAAGGCTGCACGAACAAGCCAGCATTAAGTTAAACTGTATAATCACCAACCAGATTGAATAGCTACATCTAAGTACAACTACAGAACGCTCTAGAAGCAGAAATTACCGAAGCAGCGATAGGCGTTTTGTGCCGCGCTCATGAACGAGAGTTAAGTCGCCACACTACCAAAGTCATTCGTACATAGGGCGAAGCCCTTCCCGTAGGGTATGACAAATGACAAATGACAAAATAATAGCGATGCAGGCGATAATTTTAAATCCAAGATCGGAACCACAATCGCATCTTGTAGCTTTCAGGAGAGAGTGGTAGTCCCAAATATAAAGGCATCCAGAAGACAAACGCTACCAGAACCAAAAAGATCGCTGTCACGCCCAACACCCGCAAACTAAGATGCAAGCTGCGCAGCCAATGGTCAACTAGCCATGCTAGTGCTAGCGCTGCAAATACAGAAGCGCCCATGTAATGATATATAAAAGTACAACGAGTTACTCTAATCCAAGGCAGCAAGTTAGCCAGCCAGTTTAAGATCAAATAAAGGGCGATCCAAGTATTGGTAATTAATAATTCGCTTTTGTTTGTCTCCCTTCTCCTCTCGAAGAGCGCCCCTCGCTGCACAAAGCTTTTAACTAGTCTCAAGAATATAAACGCTATCGCAGCAGTTGAGAACCACCACAACAGTGGATTTCCCATTGCGTGTACATCATATATAACTTTCGCACTCTCGGCAGGCAAAGGGGGAGCAACAATTGGCACAGGTTCGCTGAGGCTATGAGATGTCTTGTAAAAATAGGCAACTGGGCGCAGCATCAACAGCCAGGTATACCAAGTAGAACAATAAGGATGGACTTTAGCACTATTGCCAATACGTTGGTGATATTCCAAAATCTGCTTTTGCATTTCCCAAAATCCAGGCTGGGGAACGATTTGCAGATGAGGAATCCAGCTAATGCTGTAAACCAATACTGGGATGACACCTAAATAAAACAGAATAGACAGCAAATTCAACTGTGTCAGATTTTCCAGCGGCGAGACGATTTTGGATTTTCGATTTTGTCGCCACTCGCTCAGAGGAGTCTCCCCAAGTGGAGGAAGTGGCGTGATTTTGGATTTCTCCTCTGCGCCTGTGTTCACCAACTCCCTCAGCTTCCTCAGCTCTCTTCTATCCAAGAACTGGATCCATTGAATCGCCCATGCTGCAATCCAAATTAGATATACTCCCAAGAGAAACCACAAACCGTTCCACTTAATTGCAGCTGAAGCACCAAAACCAATTCCCGCTCCTACTAACCAAAATTGGCGTTTTCTGCCATTATGTTGCAGTGCCAGTAATAAAAACCATTGCCCTAATAAGCCAAGAATTACCAAATATACATTGTTCAAAGCGTAGCGAGATTCAACCAGAAATAGTCCATCAGCTGCGGCAAAGATAGCGGCGATTAAGGCATAGCTGCGGCGGTGACTCAGTTGATAGGCAATTCCTGCAACAACTAAGGGAATGAACGATCCTGTCAAAGCGTTCAGCCAACGGTAACTCCAAGTCGAACGCCACGAACCTGTAAGAATATTAACTGTATCCCCGCCAATCGGGATGTGGCTACCAATCCACATTGCGATCGCAATCAAGTATTGACTCAACGGCGGATGTGCATTAAAAAACTGAGTTTGGGTTAGGTAGTCATTAGCAAATTTGGCGTAGTAAACTTCATCAAACACCAGCGTATTAAATCGGCTTAGTCCCCAAAATCGCAGATAAACTGAGAGCGCAAAGACGGCAGCCATCCCAATCCAGAACCAAGGGAATGGGCGAGAAAGCTTTTTTAATAAAGACATAAGAATACACTAGTCAGGTTAAATTAACTTAAACTGGAGTTTAAGTTAATTTAACTTGGTATAAAACTGATTCAAACATGAAGCATTGTACACACTAATTGTTGCAACAGCGATCAAAGGGCTAAAGCAAGCATAGCTAAGGGTTTTGTCTTCACTCTTTATTCATCTGTGGAGGGAAAGTACAGCATATCTTCAACTGTTTTTTATCCCCCATTGGGTAGAACCGGACTGAAAAAACAGATGTTAAAACTAGGCAGACTCTAAATGCAGTCACGAAAGTTTAATTGCTATGAGCTTTATGTACAAAGCAGTTTCAACTATCTTCTACTAGTTTGACCTTGGTTTCCCCATCTAAGCGGTATTCAAATAGTTTTAAGCTACTTGATCGAGAATGCTGCTGATAAATTTAAGGTTGTTTGCTAGGGACAAAAAACAAAGCTAAACCATCTCAAAATACATAAAAATAAGCAGAACTGGAGGGTAGAACTATCAAATTTTTACCTTGAGTTAGTTGGCAAAATGGCAACTATAGAAACTTTATACCAACAATGCATTTTCGTGTCTGGGGCGCTCACTTGAGTATAGGGTAAGAGTAGTGAAATTATTGAGATATTCATACCTTGCTTACGTCAGTATCTATCAAGTAGCGGAAGATACTTTACACAAATCTCACCTTTAATTTTTTCCTTAATTATGGGGGTGGAGGGGATTGTTATGATGTTTTCTTGGTGTTAAGCTACTTAGCTTAACTTGACAACTATTAATATTTTCAGTGGTTGACAACGCTGTAGTTAATAAATATACAATTATATGCTCAATGCCTCCACTGCTAAAAAACAACTAAATTCCCTTCAATCTTTTCGAGAATTAGCAGCAATATTAGTTTTAATTTATTTTTGTACTAATCTTCTAATAAAATTGTACAGATTGATGATTAGTAAAGAATCTAAATTGATTATATCTAAGTTCAATGTAACTTTCCAAAAGCGTTTTCCGTTAAGTTCGCTACTAATAGTTTTTACTACAATCGCTTTAAAAATATGCTCTGCTATTTTCTCGGATATTAAAATAGCATTAAGCTCAAAATTCCGTCTCGAATTAACTAGCCTTAAACTAAGTTAAAAAAATTGAGCGGTGTATTTGTTTCTAATTACAGGGTGGTGTGTTGCGCAAATGAATAAACATTTTGTTTCCGTAATAATTCCGGTCTACAACGATTCAGCACGGGTGAAAATCTGTTTAGAGACTTTAGAAAAACAGACTTATCCCCAAAACCTATATGAGGTGATTGTTGTTGATAATGCATCAGATGAATATCCTGCTATTAAGGATGTAGTTGGTCAATTTAGTCAAGCGATCGCAGCTTATGAAAGTCGTCCCGGCTCTTATGCTGCTCGAAACAAGGGAATTTCCCTTGCTAAAGGCGATATCATTGCTTTTACTGATGCTGATTGTATTCCAGCTAAGAATTGGATTGAGAAAGGCGTAGCAAATCTTTTGAGCGTACCTAATTGTGGATTAGTCGCTGGTAAAATTGAATATTTCTTTAAAAAGCCGAATAAACCAACAGCTGTAGAACTTTATGACAGCCTTATAGGTATTGCCCCAAAGAGATTTATTGCCTTAAACTATGGTGCAACGGCAAATCTTTTTACATTTAAAAGTGTCATCGATAAGGTAGGGGACTTTGATGACACGCTGAAATCATCTGGTGATAGTGAATGGGGAAAGCGTGTTTTTTCATTCGGTTATCAACAGATTTATGCTGATGATACTTGTGTGTCTCACCCAGCTAGAGCTAGTTATCCTCAAGTATGTAAGCAGATGCGACGAATAACTGGTGGATGGCATGATATGAGAAAAAGAGAAGGTTATTCGGGTTTTAAATTGCTCAAAGATATAGTTACTTTAGATTTAAAACCACCAGTTAAAACTATTTTTCGCTTGCTTGTGGGGCAGCAAATATTCCCTTGGGCAGAAGGAAGAGCTAAGGGAATTATGCAGAGAATCGAATTTCTTTATGTAATTTGGTTTGTCAGATTTGTGGTGATTGGGGAAAGAATAAGACTTTTCTTTGGCGGTGAGTCTAAGCGCGCCTGAAATGAAGTGAAATAGGTTGTTTATGTATGGCGATCGCGCGATCGCCATACTTCTATTGAGTGCAAATTAGCATTAAACGTGAGAAAAATCTGGACTATGCTTCCACGCCTTCTACTTGGGCTACCATCAGCAATGTCTTGAGGACAGAATCAGGGTTGAGACTCATAGAATCGATTCCTTGTTCAACTATGAATTGAGCAAATTCGGGGTAATCGCTGGGGGCTTGACCGCAAATGCCGATTTTGCGATTATTCTTTTTAGCCGTAGCGATCGCCATCTCTACCATTCGCTTTACTCCGGGATTGCGTTCGTCAAACAAGCCCGCAACCAAGGCTGAATCTCTGTCTAAACCCAATGTCAACTGAGTTAAGTCATTGGAACCGATGGAAAATCCATCAAATACCTGACAAAACTCTTCCGCCATCAGCACGTTGTTGGGTAACTCGCACATAACATAGACTTCCAACCCATCTTTACCGCGTTCTAAACCGTGTTTTGCCATTTCTGCTAACACCCTTCGTCCTTCTTCCGGGGTTCTACAGAACGGAATCATCGGAATCACATTCGTCAAACCCATTTCTTCCCGCACTTGCTTGAACGCTTTACACTCTAGGGCGTAAGCATCGCGGTAGCGAGGATCGTAGTAGCGAGAAGCACCTCGCCAGCCTAGCATTGGGTTTTCTTCTTTCGGTTCAAACTGTTTCCCACCTAGGAGATTGGCGTATTCATTGCTTTTGAAGTCACTCATCCGCACTACTACCGGGTTGGGATGAAATGCAGCTGCGATCGTTCCTATTCCTTGCGCTAGCTTATCAACAAAATACTGCGGCTTATCTTCATAAAGTGTCGTCATTTGTGCAACTTTCGCTTTGACGGCTTCATCCTCCAGTTGGTCAAATTGAATCAGTGCTAGAGGATGTACTTGAATGTGATTGGCAATAATAAACTCCAATCTAGTCAAACCCACGCCATCACAAGGAATTGCTGCTAATTTAAAGGCTTCTGCTGGATTACCCACATTCATCAGAATTTTGGTACGAGTGCGGGGTAGGTTTCCAAGCGCTACCTCTTTCACTTCAAAAGGTATTAAACCTCGATAAACTCGTCCTTCTTCCCCTTCAGCACAAGAAATCGTTACTTCTTGACCAGTTTTCAATACAGATGTGGCGTTACCGCAACCCACAATAGCTGGGATACCTAACTCACGAGCTATAATTGCGGCGTGACAAGTCCGTCCACCTTGGTTGGTGACGATCGCACTTGCTTTTTTCAAAATCGGTTCCCAATCTGGATCGGTCTTATCTGTTACCAAAACATCTCCATCTTGGAAATGCTCTAGTTTATTGATATCAATAATTACTTTGGCTTTTCCCTGACCGATTGATTCGCCCACACTGCGACCTGTGACTAAGACAGATGTTGCGTGCAACTTTTCTAGATCACCTTGTAATTGGTAGGAACGCAGAACGTTCTTACTTTTTTGGGATTGTACGGTTTCCGGGCGGGCTTGGACGATGAATAGTTCGCCAGTGATGCCATCTTTTGCCCATTCAATATCCATTGGGCTGTAGGTTTGACGCACTTGGGAATAGTGATCTTCAATTAAGCAAGCCCACCTTGCAAGTTGTAAAATCTCTTCTTCTTCCAAAGCGTATTTACAGCGATCACTTGGTAGTACGGGTACGTTTTTGGTGAATTTAGAACCGCCAAGGTCATAAACCAGTTTAAATTCTTTCGTCCCCAATCGTTTCGTCAAAATTGGACGAAATCCTTGTTTCAAAGTTGGTTTAAACACATAGTATTCATCAGGATTGATTGCCCCTTGAACGACGTTTTCTCCTAAACCATAAGCAGCTGTAATTAATGTCGCATTTTTAAACCCAGTTTCGGTGTCAATCGAGAACATCACTCCTGATGAGGCTAAATCGGAACGTACCATTTTTTGTACGCCGACGGAGAGGGCGACGCTGAAGTGATCGAATCCTCTTGTTTGACGGTAGGAAATGGCGCGATCTGTAAAAATGGAAGCAAAGCAGCGATGACAGCCTGCTAACACGCTTTCCAGTCCGTTAATGTTGAGGTAAGTTTCTTGTTGTCCGGCAAAACTAGCATCTGGTAGATCTTCAGCGGTGGCGCTGGAACGCACAGCCACATCGGTATCACTACCGTAAGTTTCGCATAGCTTTTGGTATGCCTCTGCGATCGCCTCGCTTAATTCCTTGGGAAACGGTGTATGCAGCAGCAACGATCTGGCTTTTTTACCTCGTTGTCGTAAGTTGTTAACATCCTCTATATCCAAATCGGCAAACAGCGATCGCAGTTTCTCTTCTAACCCTGCTGCTTGAATAAAGTAACGATAAGCATAAGCGGTAGTAGCAAAGCCATTAGGAATATTAACTCCCTTGGTTGATAGCTGTTGAATCATTTCTCCCAAGGAGGCGTTCTTACCACCCACAACAGAAATATCATCGATCCCAACTTCATCAAACCAAAGAACAAGCGATCGTTCTTTTACTGATTGAGAAGCCTTTTTTGTAGCTACTGTTACCATAAAAATTTTCTCCCATACTGGTTTCAGTGTAACTACAACTAGCTAGTGGATGGCTGTGAGCAATTTGTCATTTCTTTAGGATTTTTGCCAAATTTGCCTGCTAAAATTCAAATTTTTTCTTTATAAAAGTTTTGATAAGACTTATTAATCTTGTTTTCCTTGCCTTTCAGTCAATATTTATTAACTTCAAGAGTCGTATACAGACTTAATTTAGTCCAATTCAATTTTTATTATTACTACTTCTTGAGCGCAATAATATATATTTAATAAATTGAATTCAAAGCTTTCGCCATAGTATCTAGAATACGAAGAACAATGTAAGTAACTTGAAACGTAAAAAAAGTAAATTGTCTCTGGCTATTCAAGGTTAATCCAGGGTAAATTTTCCTATTTCCTAGACAGACAAATCTGCTTTCAAATTTTATCTGCCCAGGTATTTTTTAAAATTAAGAAATGTTGGCAAGTTTGGGAACGACCTGTTTGAGAAAATACGAGCGGGTAGTTTTAACGTTAACTAGACCAATTGTTCCATTACATCCCCGCGATCGCTTCACTTGCGCTCAAGGGAATTATTAATATCAATCATTACATTAACGCTAGAGTTTGATTCGCTTTCGCATTCAAACTACGGTAAGGCTAGCGGAATTATGCATTTTACTGGACATTAGCTACAATCGAGCATAAACTACGGTAAGACTAGCGGATTAGTGTATTTAACATGGAAAACGCTAAAAAAGCCAACGATCCTATCTGCGTAGCAGATCTCACATTTGAAGCCCTAAGAGCAGTTGAAGCAGCCAGGATGCAAAAACTATGAACTACTTATTGCTACCGCTTTTAAGCTTCTTTGTTGGCATCATCGTTGGGTTAACGGGAGTGGGTGGAGCGTCTCTGATTACCCCAATGTTGATTTTCGTGTTCCAAGTTCCCGTAGCGAGTGCAGTTAGTTCTGATGTGGTGGCTGCCACATTGATGAAGGTGGTTGGCGGCTTCAAGCACTGGCAGCAGCAAACGCTTGACTTGCAAGTCGTCAAATGGCTAGCTTTTGGTAGCGTTCCCGGTTCACTGCTGGGAGTAGGAATCTTACACCTGCTGAAGCGAACAAGCAATTTTGACTTGAATTACATCCTGCTGCGCTTGCTTGGGGTGACGATATTGGTAGTCACTTTGTTGGCGTTGGTACAACTATTGTTGTTGAATTTTGCGCCAAATGTAAAGTTACCCTCACTGCCCAAGTTTGACTTAAAAACAACATCGGGTCGCGTCCTAACAATTTCTCTGGCAGCAATTTTAGGCTGTGTAGTAGGTTTAACCAGCGTATCCTCTGGTTCGATGTTTGCACTCTTGCTGATTAGCTTTTTCCAGCTTGACTCTCGCAAGCTGGTGGGAACAGATATTTCACAGGCAGCAATTTTGTTAATTTTTACCTCCCTCGGACACCTGAGCTTGGGTACAGTTGATTGGAGTCTGGTGTTACCGATTTGGTTAGGTACGGTGCCTGGAGTTTTGGTAGGTGCTAAGCTTTGCCAGAGCATTTCTCAAGGTGCGCTACGGTTCGTTGTTTATGCTGTCTTAATGGTGATGAGTTGGAAGTTAGTTTATTAGGTGTAAGGCGAGAATATTAACCCGAAAGTTCCTCTCTCATACATAATCAATAGACCCAAGCCGATCAAGACAAAAGGAACAACACGATCGCCGTAACGAGCCAAAACATAAGCAATGGTAGGTTGGCGAGTTAATAGATAAGCAATCGCGCACCAAACCCCTACCATGAAAAAAAATACCGCCAGAGTTACAGCCAAACTGGCAAGTTTGCTACCAGCGAATAAAGGTATATAAATGCTGATATTGTCGCCCCCATTGGCAACTGTTACTGCCGCAACTTTATAAGTTTGGGGATTGAGAATATTAAAGAGAAAAGACACTATTGGATTACTGGCTGAGGCATTCTTAATATCGCTATTTACTGTCTGCACTTGTGTAGTGTCTTTTTCTCGACTTATCAGTTGCTTAACACCAATTGCTATTGGTAATATTCCCAGAAATCCAATCCATTCTCGCGGTACGATTAAGCCACCAAAGTACCCAGGCAAGCTAGCGACGATCAGGAATGTAAAACCAAGATATTGACCAACAACAATATGCTGACGACGAAGATTACCATCTACCTGTGAGAAAAATAGCAGGAGAATAATAATATCATCGATATTAGTGGCGACGAAGGCTATTAACGCTCCAGTCAAAGCAGTGCTAATTTCGCTCATGAAATCTACTAAAATTCATGTTTTATTGAAACTGCTACATTAAATTATTTCTAATTAATTCCTGCAAAATATTAGGAGGAAAAATTACTAACAAAACAGTTATAATTAAGCAAATTACACCGATAACTAAAGCTACAATTCTGCCAAAAAGCCCTGGATTAATTTCGGTAGAACCAAAGTTCAATTCTCCTAAAATAGAAATTAGCAAGAAAATCATCCCTGCCAGTAAAAATATATTAGTTAAAAACTGCGAGTTAGTCATATAAAAGATTAGTAGTTGCTAATAAGTTTCATCTAAAATCAGTTTCTTACGCCTTCATTTGAGAGTTCATCTTTTTTAACCAAAATCATTAAACAAAGACAACTAGCAACTAGTTTGAGTAGACTTAAAGCATGGCTTTCTAATACAATAAAAGCACCTAGTCCAATTAAGATAAAAGGCACTAAAGTATTGCCGTAACGAGTCAAGACAGAAGCGATCGCCATTTGATTTGTTAACTTATATGCTGCATAGCACCAAACGCCTACCAGCAGAAGGAATATGCCAAGAATTACAACTAGAGTTGCCAGATCGCGACTAGCAAATAATGGCACATAGACACCAATGTTATCGCCACCATTAGCAAGGGTAATTGCTGCTACACTGTAGGTTTGAGGAGAAAGAAAGCTAGTAATTGCATCTCGATTCAGTTCTGTTTCTGCCTCAACTTCCATCGATGTATCTTCTTGCTGATTAAGCAAACCGCTAAGACCAATAGTAATCGGTATTAAGCCTAATAATCCAATGTAGTTGCGTGGCAAAAGCGAACCACCAAAAAAGCCGGGAAGACTAGCGAGGATGAGGGCACTGAAGCCGACATATTGACCTATAATGATGTGCCGACGATTAAAGGTAGCATTTACCTGAGCAAAAAGCAGCAGCAGAATGACAAAATCGTCAATATTAGTAGCGCTGAAGGCGGTGACACCTGTAATAATTGCAGTTGCTAATCCGCTCATTGTTTAACTGAAAAAGTGACAAGCAAGAAGTCTGATTCAATAGACTTCTTGCAAGAATAACCCAAGTTGGTTTTCTTTTCCCCTGTAGAGACGCGAAATTTCGCGTTTCTACAAGTCTGCCATTGGAGATTGAATCATAACTGCCCAGATTACACCCTTTTAAGGTAATAAACCAGCTCCTGAGAGGTTTTCAGACGTTATACGTCCTATTTTTTCTCAGAAGCTGTTGTGCCTATGAATGAAACTTACCTAAAGCGTACTATAGCCTCCAGCAAGCAAGGTTTTATTTGAATCAGAAGTCGATCATTTTCTGAAATAGCCTTTTTCTGGCAATTTTGGCTGCAACTTGATTTCGGGTAGTTGAGGCTGCAATTTTGGTTCGTCGAGTTGAGGCTGTGTTCGAGTTACATCGGCTCCGCTCGGTTCTGTTTTCTTGCCAATTAAATTAGTGGCATCTGCTATTTTGACACCAGGTGCATTAGGAACTCTATTATCAATCGCAGCCTGCGCTACGTTAGGGATAAACCATTTCTCTTCACCAGCTTTGATTACTTTGGTAGGAGGAACGTTGAATTCAACAGCGCCAGTATTTGGATTTGTCTTCACTACTAACTGAGATCCATCAGCGATCTTAATAGCAATAGGCCCGTTCGCTGCTTCGCGTGTTCCATCAGCGTTAAAAACTGTTGTCCTAGCATCGTTGGGGAGATAAACTCCTTCACAATCCCATTTATCCTTAGTAGATTCACCGTTTGCTAAAAAATAAAGGGCATTGCTATACGAGTAATCGTCATCGTCATCATCGTCAAAATCAGGTGTAGGGCCATAAACAGCCAGAGTCTTTCCTGTTTCATTGATACACTTTCCCCAGGTAGTTCCGGTTTCTAAAGCATATTTTTGAAACTCTAATTCATCGATTTTACGCTGAATTTCCTCTGAAGTATAGCCTTCTGTTTGAGCTTGTGTTTCTTTTGCCTGCTTGAGGTCATTCAGATTTTTTGTCACCTCAATGTAGTCAGGATTTTTGAGGAATTTTGGCTTATCAGCTAGCGTTGGTTGAGCAAATACTAAATTCACCAGAACGAGTAAAACGATTAAAAGAGATTTGAAGAGTTTCATAGTTCTCCTTTTTTTGGATTTTAAAGTTTTCAAATTGACCTGCGCGATCGCCAATTAGTAAAGGCATGATCAATGCCCTCAATTTTTCTCTACTTCAGGAGATCTTTCGTTTCTAAACAGAGTCAACAAACAGAAACAACCAGCAACTAATGCGATCGTAGTTAAGCCAGGGCTTTCCAAGACATGACTATCTACTAGAATCAACACGCCTAACCCAATTAAAACAAATGGAGCAAGGTAATTGCCGTAGCGAGTGAGAGTATCAGCGATCGCTCCCATACGGGTTAATTTGTATGCTACAACGCACCAAACCCCTACCATTAAAAAGAAGGTGCTAAGAATAACCAGCAAACTTTCTAGACTACTGCTAGCAAACAAGGGTGCGTAGATACTGATATTATCACTGCCATTAGCAACTGTTACAGCTGCTACATTGAAAGCTTGGGGAGAGAGAAAATTGAGCCAAGTCGAGCGATCGGACTGTGTTATCTCAACTTCTGACTCCTGAGCTTCAGTATTGAGTAAACGGCTAATCCCAAACGCGATTGGGATTGCACCTAGCATCCCAATCCAGGCTCGCGGCACGATTAAGCCACCAAAGAAACCAGGCAGACTTGCAACTACCAAAGCACCAAAGCCGAGGTACTGACCGACAACAACGTGCCGACTGCGGAATACTGCATTCACTTGCGAGAAAAACAGTGTCAGCATGACAACATCATCGATGTTGGTTGCAGTGAATGCTACCAATCCTGTGGGTACGGCTGTAACTAACTCATCCATTCTTTATGTCCTTATTTTCAGTGCAAGTTGTAGTCCGCGCTTTTTGGTCTCTTGGTGCAGCGCCTTAGCTTTTAAATTAGGACTGCCTAATTTAAAGATTTCTTGTATCGCTGTGGCTGAGGTGAATTGCTTCAATCGAACGCTGCATATTCCGTACCATTTTCGGATAACGTACTCTTTGAATCACAAACCAGCCAAAACCAGCAGCAAGGTATAGCAAGAATAGGTAAGGGAAAATGTTGTAAGGTGCTTCTGGAACTGGAAATAAGTTGCTACCGGGAATTCCCAGCGTACCCACAACGGGAAGCATCATGAAGCCTACTCCCAAGACAGAGAAAACTATATCCATTGGGCGCAGTTTTCCCAGGCGATACAAGTAAACAGGAGCGGCGATCGAAACTAAGATGTATACCAGTAAGAATCCGTAGGTGCAAATCGTACCAAAGTAGCCCAGACTCTCGAAGGGTTTGACACCGAATAGATTCAATGAAGCAGGTACCAAAAACGTAATCAGCGAACACAAGCCGATAGCTTTGTGGGGTGTGAGGTTTGCATCATGGGAGGCAGCGAGAGCGTTAGGCAGCAAACCGTGACGCGCCATCATGAACAACACTCTGGCTGCTGGATTTATACAAGCGAGGACGCAACCAAAGAACGAGAGCAGTGCGCCTAGACTAATTAGCGTTCCCAACAAGCCTACACCTGCTTGATTCGCTAGCAACGACAGAGGCTCTTCAGTTTTGGCAAGATCCATCGAACTGCCGCTGAAACCCAGCACTTCAATGTAAGCCATGACAATGAAGAATACACCAGTCCAAATAGTGCTTTGCATCACTGATTTGGGGATATTTTTCAGCGGTTTTTTGGCTTCATCCCCCAAGGAAGTAGCACTTTCAAAGCCAGAAAAGCCAAACACTACCAAAACAACTCCCATTGCCACTCCACCTGGGGTTGCGCCTTGTAGGGTTAGTTGGGACATATCGATCGCAAATCCTTTATGCGCCCAAACAATCGCTCCCAACAGCAAGATAGAGACAATCGAGACTGCCTCTAGCAGCAGCATCATTTTCGCTGATAGTTGAATGTCTTTATAGCCTACATAGTACGCCAGACAAATACCGACGGCAAACAGCGTCAGGACATGGGTGTGAATGCCAATATGACCGAGTAAAGACTGACCAAAAATGGCGAATCCGCACAACGTTGACATTCCGGTAAATAGATAAGCCAGAACTAGACCCCAAGCACACAACACGCCTGCCGTCGGGCCAAGACCTTTGACAATATAGGAGTATAGGGAACCAGGAGAAGCTGAACGACAGGCGAATTGATTGATATTGATACTGACAAACACCAGCCCAATCAAACCAATCAGAAAACTCAACCAAGTGCCATTTCCTGCCGAGGCAAATATTAAGCCTAAATTTGCGGCTGGCGTTGTAGTTGGTGCAATCACAGCAATTGATTGAGCTAGGACTTCCCCATAGGAAAGGCATTCTTGCTTTAAGCCGTGAACGCTTCGAGGTAGTTGGATTTCGCTAGTCATTTGGTAGTTGTCTAAATGTATTAATTTCTTTATCAGTTGCAATAAATCTGAATTAAATTCATAATTTTTACCTCAGCAAAAACCCAATGCCAAAGGTATAGTTTCAATGTATGTAAACTGAGTGATAACAGCAAATATTCTTTGTTTTCAAAACGATAAATAAAATTGATTAACAAAGAAATATTAAGGTTGAAGTAGCTTTAAATAGCAAAATGAACTTTAAGCAGTTGTGAATTATTCTAGCTGTGGCAGCAATTTTGTACTTTTCCAATGTTATGAAACACTGAAGAAACACTGAATATGAGCAAGCCAAAATTTTTATTGCTAAATAAATTAGCTGGGGTGCTGCTAATCAGTTTATTGTTCCTCTTCCTGCCAGGCGCAAGCTTTGCCCAAACCACTCAATTAGGCATAACCTCGATAGAACGCTACACCCTGCCGACGATTGAACTAGGGGCTGCTCAAAAATTAGTGCCAGGCGCAGTGAATGACCGGGGTTTACATTTGGGGGGTATTTTCTCAGGCCTATATCACCCACAAGGGGAACCAGAGAATGTTTTTTATGCGATCGCCGACCGAGGCCCGAATGATCGGATTACTCTAGGTAAAGAGCGTCGCCGGACTTTCGCCGTCCCCTCATACAACCCTACAATCTACAAACTCTCACTTACAGGCGATCGCATCCAGATTATTGATGCAACGCCTATTCTTACTAGCAGCAACCAGCCAGTAACCGGGCTACCCAATACTAATAATGATGAGTTTCCCTACACCTACGATGGTAAAACTCGTCTGCAATTCAATCCTAACGGACTCGATTCCGAAGCACTCGCCCGTGCTACCGATGGCACTTTCTGGATTGGGGATGAATACAGCCCCAGTGTTGTCCAGATCGCACCTGATGGTAAAGTGATGCATCGTCTGATCCCGGCAGGAATGACGCTTTCATCTGACACGGATGTCCGCCCTGTCCTACCAGCTATCTACGCTAAACGTCGCCTCAATCGTGGCTTTGAAGGATTAACTATCTCTCAAGACGGTAAGAGCGTATTCGTCGCGCTCCAAAGCCCCTTGGATTTTCCCACCAAAAATATTGGTCGAGCCTCGCGCACGATCCGCTTATTGGTAGTGGATACTCAAAAACTTATACCTGTGGCTGAATATGTCTATGTAGCTGAAGAAGCGAATAGCTTTGGTGCAACGAAGCAAGGCAAAATCAAGATTGGCGATCTAGCTTTTGTCAATCCCACAACTTTGCTAATGGTTGAGCGCACAAACAAAGTAGCTCACATTTATCAAGTTGACCTTCGCAGTGCAACTAATATCTTAGGAACCCGTTGGAGCGATCCCCACAACACTACTGGGGTGCTGGAGGCGTTAACTCCTGAGCAACTGCAGGCAAATAGCATTATTCCTGTGAGTAAGAGTCTGCTGGTCGATCTGAGCCAGCTTCCTGAAATGCCGAAGAAAATTGAAGGACTGACCATTGTGAATCCAAAGGCGATCGCTTTAGGCAATGACAACGACTTCGGCTTTGATCGCTTTGATGCCAAAGGACGTGCTGTTAACAACAATCTTCCTAGCGAATTACTAATTTTACGCTTGGGACAAGCCTTGCCCCTTGCTCGTTGAAGGAGTTCAGAGTATTTGCAAAACAACCATCATGGTGCTATTCGATCAAAGCCAAATTTGTAAACCTAATTGCTCTAGATATCTCAAACCCAAAAGTATCTGTTTGCGCCTACCCCAAAGTTCTAAGTCAAACCAGCCGTCGTCTTCAGCATCGGCCGATAAAAGAGCGCTAGTAATGTTAGTAGTTAATTTGTAGCGTGAAACTAACCGTGAAATTACAGGTTGAGCGCGGTAGCTATCGGGAATGCAAACTTGAATCTTAGTCTGAGTTGTTTGTCCTGCTTCCCCAGCCAAATCATTTTCTGCCTCACACTCAATTGCGTTTATTTGCTCTATTGGTACTTGAACTTCATTGATGATGCCTAGTTGAGATTTTTTCATCCTTGCTTCCAGAAGACTTTTGAGAGTAAGTTGGAAAATCTCTATATTCAGTGCTTGCAGATAGGCTTGACCTGCTGCTACTTTTTGAGGACTGCCTTGAAGTTCCAAATCAAACCAACCGTAGTTGCGATCGTAATTTCCCAACAAAGCTGCTGCGATGTTGACAGTTAAATCGTAGCGGGAGATTAGTCTCGAAACAATTGGTTGTTTTTGATAGCTTTTGGGAATGCGAGTACGAATGTAAACTGACGGGAGATTGGTAGATAAAGACATAAGCCTTACTGTGAATCAGAATCCTTTAAAGTTCTAGACCTTTACGCTACTACGTCCGATTCGATGCGCCTTCCCAAGATGGTGCAAATGGTGGGAGCGCCAAAGCGCAAGCACGCCAGCCGCCATGCACGAGAGTTTCTAACTGTTGGCAATGACCGCCTCGTCGTCCCTCTAGCTTGTAAAACCGACAATGCCGACAGGTGGATGGATATAAATTCGCCCTTCGAGAATTCTTCTTGGCACAGATGCTTTGAGTTTGTCGAAGTTCTTCAAGGTCAGTAGGGGTAGTCATAGTTAAAAATCCCCTTTTTTACTAGTTGTTTCTCTCGGCTTTCAGATCCGAAGTCAAGAAACCAAGTCGATTGCGTAAGCGTTGCGCATTCGTTGGAATCGTTTCTTGAAAAGATTGACAGCAAAGATGTTTTAATCTACGGTAATTGTATAGGAATACCGCGGTTTAAAAGCAGTATCTCACAGCCAATTCATAAGCACAAGCTTGTATTTGGGTGTTCTACATCAACTAGTAGATGTTGCTATTACTGCAAATTTAGTCTCCAGATCGATCACGCTAAACGATTTACAAGTACGTCATGTCAACCTCATCAAGTACCGAATTAGACTCGGCGATCGCTACTCTCCAAGAAGGCCTCCTCACATCCGTGCCGCCTACTAAAGCACTCAGTTTAATTGACAGCTTCCAGCAGCAAGCGCAAAATTTAGGAAACAGCGAAATTGGCAACAATCTATCTGCACTCAAAGAACTTCTGACCAGTGGTAGTGCTACTGGTTCCGATATTGGTCAAGTTCTGGTACAGCTTGGCTCACAGACAACAAGCACTGCTTCTGGTGCAGACGCATCTATCTCAAGTCAGTTGCAGCAATTGGGTCAATTACTCAATGAGGCAGGCAATTCACTGTTGCGGACGCGAACCAATGAGGCGGGTAGTCAAGGGTCACTCGGTTCTGAGATCTAGTAGTTTCTAATTTTTTGCAAAAGCTAAATTCAG
>DATNQH010000376.1:0-14161 GCA_036704105.1 Leptolyngbyaceae cyanobacterium
AAACAGCGATGGTATGTAGCTAGCTCCTTTGAGCGTAGCTTTATGTACTTTCTAGTGTTCTTTTTCTTTCCCGGTCTGCTAGTTCTGGCTCCATTTATAAATTTCCGCCCCCAACGGCGACAAGTTCAGGGGTAGAAGCTATCTTGGTCATTGGTCATTAGTTATGCGTCATTAGTTATGGTCATGGCTTAAGAGTCAAGAGTCCACATTTGTAGATAAAGAACAAATGACAAACGACAAATGACCAATTGACTTATGACCAACAACACATCAAATATATTTGGCAATGCGAAGAATTGACGCAATTGGTATTACTTTGGGCATTTTTACTGCCGGAGGGCTATCATATATAGTTCTAAAAATAGCTGGCTTAGAGAGTATGGCAGCTGGGATCTGGAGCCAGCTTTTGTTAGTGGGTGGCTTAATTGGCTGGGTGGTGACTTATGTCTTACGAGTGGGAGGACAAAAGATGACTTATCACCAACAGCGCGGCGCATATGAAGAAGCGTTTTTGAAGAAGAGGCTGGAGGAGTTAACCCCCGAAGAACTGGCTAAGCTCCAAACGGAAATAGAAGAGGAAGAAAGGATGAAGGCTGAAGGCTGAATGCTGAATGCTGAATGCTAAATAATGAATGCTGGTGCTTAATTCATAATTCATAATTAATTTCAGATGACCTCGATCTCAGAGCGCTTTAAGTCTCTGCGCGAACGTGGGGAGTGCGCGTTGATTCCATTTATCACTGCTGGGGATCCAGACCTAGAGACAACAGCTAAGGCGCTAATGGTTCTAGATGCAGCTGGTGCAGCGATGATTGAGGTGGGGGTTCCCTACTCCGATCCGTTGGCAGATGGCCCTACGATCCAAGCAGCAGCTACCCGTGCTTTGCTTCGTGGAACCAAATTAGAGCAAGTGCTGGATCTGGTTGAGCGTGTGATTCCATCTTTGCGATCGCCCATTATTCTGTTTACTTACTACAACCCGATTTTGTATCGGGGGATTGAACCGTTTTTACAAAAGTTAGCTGCTGTTGGGGTGGCGGGTTTAGTAGTACCAGATTTGCCGCTAGAAGAAGCAGACAACTTACTTTCTTGTGCTACTAAGGAGCCGTCAAGAAATAACTTTTACAAATTGATGTCTGAAACCTTGTCTCAGGGCACTTCTAACTTAATAAATGTCAAAGTTATTTCTTGACAAGCCCTAAGTATGGAATTGAAGTGATATTGCTGGTAGCGCCTACTAGTTCGAGTGAAAGAATTGAGGCTATTGCGCGTCACTCGCAAGGATTTATTTATTTAGTTAGTGTCACTGGTGTGACTGGAATGCGTTCGGGTTTGGATGAGCGAGTTGATGATTTATTACAACAGCTGCGGCAAATAACTGATAAACCGATTGGTGTTGGTTTTGGTATTTCTCAACCAGAACACGCTCGTCAGGTAAAAGAGTGGGGAGCAGATGCAGTAATTGTTGGTAGTGCTTTCGTTAAACGCTTGGCTGAAGACACGCCAGAACCGGGACTGCAAGCGATCGCTGAGTTTTGTCACACTCTTAAAGCCGCAATCGCAACTTCATGACTCCAGACTGGTACATCTCAAATTAAAATTTGGGCATCTAAAATCTAAAATCCAACATGATTTTAGACCCTTTTGCCATTAAGGAAAACTGCTAAGGCTTCTTCCCAACTGGGAATCAGTTTAGTCGAAGTGTTGGACGGTGTAGTTGGCTGTATTTGATTTTGATTATAATTTTGAATTGCTGTGTGATTAATTTTTGTCTGAATATATTCGGCAATTTCGGTATTGAAAACATTGATTTGTCCATCGATGAAGTCAATATGATTCAAATAATTGGCTATTAAGAAGCGATGGTGCGATCGCACTTGTCTAAAATACGCTTGTTCAGTTTGCTGTTGCTGGCTGAAGCTGATTTGAGCTAAATCTGTGACATCAGACGAAGGATTTTCCCCCTGCGCTATGGCTTCGAGCATGGTACGAACCCAAGTGTGTATGACATCACTTACTTGGGAAAATAGTTTCACATTAGCCGACTCCAACACTATATATAGGCGATTGACTACGCTGGCTCGTTCCTGCACTAAGTAATGGCGGTGGCGAATTAAGTCACGCAGATCTCTTTGTGGTACGGGGTGGATAAAACTGTTGCGTACCAAGCCGTGACGCAACAGTTCAGCCATCCATTCTGCATCTGGTATCTGAGTATTGCGTCCGGGAACGTCCTTGATACGCAGGGCATTCAAGACTAAAACGTTAAAATTAGCTTCTAAAAGGTGATATATAGTTTTCCAGTCTTCTTGTGTAATATCCAATACTACATGAGTAATGCTATTGCTGCCTAGCCAATCGGATAATGCTAATAAATCCTGTATTGTGTTGTTGAAGTTACGTATCTGACTAGTTTTTTCGCCTTTGGCTCCTGGTTTAATGCAACACGCACATACAGTTTTCTTTTGAACATCCAAACCTGCACAATGAGGGTGTATTACTTCCATAGATTTGGGCAGCTAGACTAAATAAGTCGTAACTCGTAAGCCGTAAGTGAATATACAATGTTTTCAGATCCCAGGTCACAACTAATAGCATTGAAATCACTGCCACTGACTAAGAATTGACGTAAGTGAACACGCAATGTTTTTAGTCCTAGCATCAAATCTAAAGCACTGAAAGTACTTTCTTTAACTTACGACTTACGACAAAAGATTTACGACTTACTAGTTCAGCGGTTGACTTAACTGATGCCAGGATAGCGGTTTCTAGATGTAATACCTTTGGGGGCGACTCAATTGATGCGATCGCCAGTACTGCTTTACAATTACGTCAAATTGTGCCTGAAAAAATTCATCGTCATCTGCCATGCTTCTCGCGCTGGGGCGGCTGCGTAGCTATCACGGCGATCACTTAAAAAACCATGTCCAGCATTGGGAAAAACGCTTAGTATATAACGCTTCTTAGCAGTAGAAAGGGCTTGGGCGATTCTTCCGTGTTCGTCAGGAGCAATGGATTCATCATCTGCGCCGTAGACTAACATGATTGGTGCTTGCATTGCTGCTGCTCGATTTAGTAGTGGCTGGCGGCCTAAAGCGTCTTTTTCTGGTGCAATTCCAGCCCCATAAAAAGCTGCTGCTGCTTTAAATTTATCGGCGTGAACGGCATTAGCTAGAAAAGTATACCGTCCACCCATACAAAAGCCCATCACCCCGACTCGATCAGCAGCTACTTCCTGGCGGCCTGCTAAAAATTCTAGCCCGTTGCCGACTTCAGCCATTACGGTGTCATCATTCAAGCTTTTGAGCTTGGCAATCGCATTTTGCAAATCTGTGTATTCGTAGATATCGCCGTGATAGAAGTCTGGTGCTAGGGCGGCATAACCTGCTTTGGCGAGGCGATCGCACACATTTTTGATGTTAGAATTCAGACCAAACGCTTCCATAATCACCATCACCGCCGGGAAAGCACCATTGCCTTGGGGGCGGACGTAGTATCCTTGCAAATCGTTAGCAAGCCTAACAATTTCACCTTTTAAAGTTGGTTGTGCTTCCACAGTTTTGCTTCCAGCTACTAATAACCCTGTTGTAGCAATACCTGCGGATACAATCAACAAATCGCGTCTTTTCATCGTGTTTTAGCGTGGATTTTGGGAATTTCAGCTAGTATTGTTATTTTCGCTTGAAAGTTAAAACTCATCCCGCGCAAACTAGTCTACTTTAAGGCGCTGCCAAAAACCCACCACTAAGTCCAGCATCACGTAATCGTTGAGCGCCTATATTCCGGCTGAGTACCGCTAATCCAGCAAGATGCGCCTGTAAGCCAGCCGTACTAGCGCAGCAATCGGTAAACACAATCGGTTCAATGCCAATGTCAAAAATATCCATTGCGATTTTCAATACGCACATATCGGTATCAATACCGACGATGAATGTCTTTTCAATATGCTGCTGCTGAAGGTAGTTTGCTAAGGAGTCGGTCATACCGCACAATCCCGGCTTAGAAAAGACAAATTTTTGTTCAACAAATGGTTCTAGTTCCGGGACAATATTTGTTTCTGGCTCACTGTCGCAGCTGTTCCAGTCAAGAAATCGTTGGTACGGCCCATCCGTCGAGTTGATGAAACGAGTAAACAAAACTGGTGCATACTCATTGCGCTCAATTAAACGGGCAATTCGTTGCGGAATGTGATGGGTGAAAGGATTGATGAAACCGGATTGTACATCAACTATGAGTAATGGCTCGGACATTCTGCTGGGAATCTTGAATAAATTGCATTATGGCAGCCCTTTAGGCAATGCTCTAATTTATCGCCTGCACGTTAAAAAGTTTCAGCGCTAATAAACTGAATATTGTTTCAACACGAATAGGCTTTCTTTGATTCAGTTTGGCTCTCTAGTTCAGGCTTTTGTTCCTGCTGATGTACGAGCCTTAATTTTCTGCCAAACTTTTATCGATAATTCTATTTGCTCTTCAGTTAATGGCGGTACGTTTCTACCCCATAACTGCTTCAACACTGCCTGAGTATTTTCATTTAATTTAGATGACATATCACACCCTGTCACAACATATTACTAGCAACTTACCGCCTAACTTATTAAGCCTGCCAACACCAAAAGGATTAGCAGGCTACTTTTTTAAAATCGGTTCAATTTAGCAAGCGAATAGACTATTAAACGAGCCTAATCAGAAGTATGAGCAGCATTTAAAACAATGCGAGCGCCCATATCTTTACTGTTAACCGAAGGATAGTTTATCCTTTATACAGTGCTACGCCGAGTTACCAAGTTCCAGATAAAGACTGCAACAATTGCACCAAGAACAGCTACAGCAATTCCAGGTATACTTAAAGCTGTAGACGCAAGTTGTAAAGTTCCCGTACTCAGCCAAGTACCTAAAGTACCGCCAACAAGAGAACCAATAATTCCCAACAAGATTGTTCCCAGAATTCCACCACCTTGATGACCGGGATAGATTGCTTTTGCAATAGCGCCTGCAATTAAACCTAAAACTATCCAAGCAAGAATATTCATTGTTGTAAATTTTTTAGGGTTATCAGTAACAATTACAGAATATCAATCAAAATATTTGCATCCAATCTGCCAAGGGAAATAATTGGACAAACCTTTAGGAATAATTGGACAGCACTACTAACAGGTGATGCTCTCTATCTTTTGGTAGTGTGATGCTAATTAATTTAATAATTTTTTCCAATTTAAAGGATACTTTAGGCTTTGTAATCATTCTTAAAAAAAAACGCGCTTATATACTCATTTAGATAGATATAAAATTGCCTATGTAGATTGCATAGTTTCAATTCAAACTTGCTCTAAGTTTCGCCTAGAACCAAGAGCGATCGCGATCGCTCTTGGTTCTAGGGGCAGTCTTACCCAACCTTCTCCCAATCCCCATTACCCGCTTTAGTTTTCCCATCGGAATAGCCATTTTGAGCGAAGTTATTGACAAAATAACCCTCTTGTTGACTATAAAAACATCAAAATAGTCGCGGCAAAGCTTTCATCAACCCTCACTTGCGGGTTACAAGATGCTTACAGAAGCTTTGTTTTCAAACCTTGTGAGGAGGAAAAGTGCTGTGCAACGAACCAGAATTACTTCTGCTAAACGCTAAATCCTAACAACTAAATGAATTCTAAAGGCACTGTAGTATTCGATATTATCGGCACTTGCTTTAGTTTAGAAAAACCCCGCCAACGGTTAGTGGAACTGGGCGCTCCGACTCACGCTTTAGATCTTTGGTTCGCACAAACACTACGAGATGCCTTTGCTCTATCTCATGCTGGTAGCTATCAACCGCTTAAAGAAATTTTAGCAGCTGAGCTACCCCGAACTATGAAGATGCTAGGCATTGATTTGGATAGCACGCAGTTGTCGTATGCGATCAAATCTTTTTCTGAACTTGAACTGCAACCAGATGCTTTGTCAGCGTTTCAAATCTTGACTGTGGCGGGCTGGCAGCTAGTCGCTTTGACTAACGGCAGCGAGGAGTCTACGCGCCAACTACTGGAACGTGCCAATGCGATCGCACACTTTGCTAATATCCTTTCGTGTGACGCGATCGCGTTGACGAAGCCGCACCCTGATGTTTACGCTATGGTGAGGCAAGACACTAACAGCGAGGTGTGGATGGTTGCCGCCCACGCTTGGGATATTGCTGGTGCAACCCTGGCTGGCTGGAAAACTGCCTTTATCACCGAACAGGAAAAGGACTACCTCTCTATATATCCGCAACCGCAGGTAGTAGCCAGCAGCCTAGTTGCAGCCGCAAACAAGATTGTGGAGGTTTCCGACACAACACTTGTTTAAATATTCAACGTTTTTGGGAATTATGAATTTGTACGCTAAGTATCTTCATCTCACAAATTCATTTTGACCAGAAACTAACAGTGCTACCTACTTTTGCACGATGCCTGCGGCAAGTACTTCGTCCTACGCGCCTTTACTTAGCGATATTTTTGACGTTGATTCTTGCGGCTTGTGAAAAAATTCAGCCTCCGACTCAGCGTTTAAATCCTCTACCTCAAGATCCTGATGTGCAGGTTTACTTTAATCATGAACCTTCATCAGAATATACTGAAGCTTATCGTCATCAAACTAGAGCTGGAGACGATTTAGAAAAACAGATAATTGATGCGATCGCTTCTGCTAAGTCCACTATAGATATAGCAGTTCAAGAGTTACGCTTGCCTAAAATTGTCCAAGCTTTAGTAGAACGACAAAAGGCAGGAGTTAAAGTAAGAGTAATTCTAGAAAATACCTATAGTCGTGCTTGGAGTGAATTTACCACAGATGAACTAAATAAACTTCCACCAAGAGAACGCCAGCGTTACAACGAATTTCGCCACTTAGTAGACCAAAATCGAGATGGTAAAATCGATTCAAATGAAATTAATCAAACAGATGCTTTGGTAATTTTACACAAGGCAAAAATTCCTTGGATTGACGACACCGCTGATGGTTCAGTTGGTAGCAACTTAATGCACGATAAATTTGTTATCGTTGACAACCGCAGCTTAATTGTTACATCAGCCAACTTTACGAGTAGTGACATTCATGGTGACTTTACTAATCCTCAGACTAGAGGCAATGCTAACAACTTATTAAAGATTAATAGTTACCCTCTAGCAGCTTTATTTACCCAAGAATTTAATTTAATGTGGGGAGACGGTCAAGGTAAATTACCAGACAGTAAATTTGGTCTACAAAAACCCTATCGACCGCCAAAACAAATTAAAGTAGGAAACAATACTATAACAGTTCAATTTTCTCCCACATCCCCAACTCAACCTTGGAGCAAAAGTAGTAATGGTTTAATTGGGAAAATATTAAAATTATCTGCTAAATCTGTAGATTTAGCACTGTTTGTTTTTTCAGAACAAAGACTTGTTAAGATCTTGGAAACTAACCATCAAAATGGCATTCAAATTCGAGCTTTAGTAGAGCCACAATTCGCTTATAGACCGTACAGCGAAGTACTAACTATGCTGGGAGTTAGCCTTAATGATAGTTGTAATGAAGCTAACGCTCGTGTTTGGCAAGAGCCAATTAAAACTGTAGGTATACCCCAGCTAGCCAAAGGCGATTTATTGCATCATAAATTTGGAATTGTAGACGAAAAAACAGTAATGACAGGTTCACACAATTGGTCAACCGCTGCGAATCAAGGTAATGATGAGACACTTATAGTTATTCATAATCCTGTAGTTGCTGCTCATTATGAGCGTGAATTTGAACGTTTATATGCGAACGCTCAATTAGGTTTACCAGATAAAATTAAGAAAAAAATTAGAGCGCAAAAACAATGTGTAAAAGTAGAGGAGACAGAAGTTGGACAAAAGCAGGGGGAGCAGGGAGAAAAGAGCCAATATAAAATCCAAAATCCCAAATCTAAAATTGAATTATCTCAAGCCTCTCCGATTCAAAAAGTTAATCTCAATACGGCTAGCTTGGAAGAATTAGAATCTCTTCCTGGGGTAGGTAAGAAATTAGCACAGCGGATAATTGAAGTTCGTCAGCAACAACCATTCACATCTTTGGAAGACTTGAATCGAGTACCAGGAGTTGGCGATCGCTTGCTGGAGAAGTTAAGCGATCGCGTCACTACTTGACTCGCTCATGGAAATGCCTTGCTATGCTGAAAGTAGAGAGGCGATATTCCTCGCATCTCTGCTTGCAATGCGATCGCCCATCAAAACTATGTCCCAACAACCTGCACGTATCTGTATTCTCGGTGGTGGATTTGGTGGTTTATACACAGCGCTGCGTCTGAGTCAACTGTCTTGGGAGAAAGGGGAAAAACCAGAAATTGTCCTAGTCGATCGAAGCGATCGCTTCCTCTTCTCACCCCTACTCTACGAACTCCTCACTGGGGAACTACAAACCTGGGAAATTGCCCCACCGTTTGAAGAAATTTTGGCTGGTACAGGAGTACGATTCTATCAAGCTGTTGTAGCGGGAGTTGATGTACACGAACAAAGAGTACAGTTGCAGGATGGCCCTGAAATCCCCTATGACCGTTTGGTATTAGCATTAGGTGGCGAAACACCTTTAGATATTGTTCCTGGAGCGTTGTCCTATGCCTTTCCCTTCCGGACGCTCACAGATGTCTATCGTTTGGAAGAACGCCTGAGAGTGCTGGAAGAGTCGGAAGCAGACAGAATTCGCATCGCCATTGCTGGTGCTGGCTACAGTGGAGTGGAATTAGCGTGTAAGCTAAGCGATCGGTTTGGCGAAAGAGCAAAAATTCGGCTGATTGAACTTACTGACTCTATTTTGCGGACTTCGCCAGAATTTAATCGTCAAGCAGCCACCAAAGCACTGGAAGATAAAGGTGTTTGGCTGGATCTAGAAACCAAGATCGAATCAATTGAACCAAACGCAATTTCTCTGGAATACAAAAACCAAGTAGACACCATCCCAGTCGATTTAACGATCTGGACGGTAGGAACGCGAGTAGCACCAGTAGTGCGTTCTCTCCCCCTTAAGCAAAATCAGCGGGGTGGGCTTGCGATCGCACCCACTCTGCAAGTGGTAGATCGTCCTGAAATCTTTGCTTTAGGCGATCTAGCTGATTGTCGTGATGCTGAAGGTAAACTAGTCCCAGCCACAGCCCAAGCTGCGTTCCAGCAAGCTGACTATGCAGGCTGGAATATCTGGGCTTCGCTTAGCGATCGCCCCTTACTTCCCTTCCACTACCAGCAATTCGGTGAGATGATGACCTTGGGAATCAACAATGCCACATTAACTGGTCTTGGCATAAAACTAGATGGAACTCTAGCCCATGTCATCCGCCGTCTTTTATATCTCTATCGGTTGCCAACTTTAGACCATCAACTCAAAGTTGGGATAAATTGGATTACTCGACCTATTTTTGAGGGGCTTAAGGGCTAGAATACTGCTATTTCAGTAGCCCGGCAATGCCCACCTATTTCACTACTAGGGTGGGCATTGCCGGGCTACATTGCTATGACTGACGCAGTATTTTGCGATCGCGTTTAGCCCAATCACGAGGGATATATTAATTTCTATTCAACTATGATAAAGCTACTAAAATTTAACGAGTTTTGGTTTTTATTTGCCACACTTTTAATCTTATTTTCCTTCACTATATTTTCTAACTGGGTAGGAATGGTATTTATTTGGTTCGGGTTATTTTTTACTTTTAGATTTACTAATTTAGAGTCGAATTTATCAGCTAAAGAACATAAACTTTATTTATCTACAGTACTTGTTTACCCTTTAGTAGAAACATGGATCAAATGGATGATTGAGAAAAACAATCTTCCTGACTCATGGTTTTGGCTGAATCGGCTAGAGCATTTTTGCTGGGCGATGGCTTTAGTAATTATTTTTTTGCCAATCTTTAGCGATATTTGGAAAGGATTAAGCTGGTGGCAAAATCTGCTTTTCGTCGTTAGCTTTGTTTGTTTACTAGGTAATTTAAATGAATTTTTAGAGTATTTTATCCGTTTATTACTTAATAAAAAAAATCAGCTTCAATTAGCAGTTTATTACTGGGATACTATTTACGATATGATGATGAATATTGTCGGAGGTTTTGGCGGGTTTGTAGTTATGAGATTGAACACAAAGCTACCATGAACTCAAATAGCAACCCGCGCTGGATTCGTAAATCTTTCTATTGGTTGTCCTTTGTCATTAGTCATTAGTCATTTGTCCAAGCGGACTTTGTACAAATGACTTTCGACTTAGTTTTAAAATAATGTAAAATCTGAAATGAAGCAACCTAAAGTTATTTTTTTAGATGCTGTTGGAACACTGTTTGGAGTCAAAGGCAGTGTGGGTGCAGTTTATGCAGAAATAGCACAGCAATTTGGAGTTGCCGTTGCTAGTAAAGATTTAAATAAAGCATTTTTTCAAAGTTTTAAAACAGCGCCACCACCGATATTTCCGAACAGTAAAACAGAAGAAATTCCAAAGTATGAATTTGAATGGTGGCATTCAATTGCCCTTTGTAGCTTCCAACAAGTAGGCGTTTTAGATCAATTTTCGGATTTTTCGGCTTTTTTTACTGAACTTTACGCTCACTTTGCCACAGCCCAACCTTGGTTCGTCTATTCTGAGGTATTAGCCGCACTACAATATTGGCAGCAACTAGGAATTGAACTAGGGGTGTTATCTAATTTCGATTCCCGCCTCTACTCTGTTTTACAAGCGCTTGAATTATCCCAGTTTTTCACCTCAGTCACTATTTCAACAGAAGTAGGTGCGGCTAAACCCAACTCGCAAATTTTTGCAACTGGCTTAGAAAAACACAATTCCCCCCCTGAATTAGCTTGGCACATTGGTGACAGCTTTGAAGAAGATTATCAGGGAGCAAAAGCAGTCGGATTAAGAGCAATTTGGCTTCAGCGCAGCGAATGAGGGGCTAGGAGCTTAACCTAGTTGTTCAAACTCAGCTTCTAACAGGCGAATCAGGTTTTCGTCTCCTTTTTCTCGCGCTACTTGTAGCCGATGTTCGAGATTGCGACGAAGATTATTTAGATGAACGTTATTTAATTCTTCTAAGAGTTGCTGACGCTTGGTTTTGGTTAACACAACTTCATTTTTTCTCGAAACTGCAACCGAGTCATCTGCTATATAGTTTTGCCTCAACTGATTTGCTTCTATATCTATCAAATCGCCAGTAGAACATTCGACAGCAGGAGATTTCAAGTCAATTTTAGCTTGAGGTACGGGAATATGTCTGGGGTACTTCTGTTTCCAAGTCGTACCCTGGCTATCAACAATTTCACTTTCTGTTAATTCGATATTAGATAAATTGGGTTCAGAATTAAAAGCCCGATTATTAAGTTTCATATCTTTAGCCTCTATAAATATATTTTTGGAAAAAAATTGTGTTTTTTTAGCTTGTATCTGTTAGCCATAGAATGCAGCCTCAACGCACTTTGGCTTCAACGTTAAACCAGAATAAACCGATTTTCCGCTCAAGCCTACAAGGCATTACAAGTATTATTTACTAATGGCTAATTGCTAATCGTTTTAATTAAATTGAGCGCGTTCCTAACCTCTAGTAAGACTATAGCCTACTCAATAATTCTCTACTTTTATCTCTACCAGGCATCTACCTGAAGACAGAGAGCAAAAATAATAGATAAAACGATTAGATTCTGTAGTGTATTTTACTATTTTCTCAATTCAATAGCAATCTTAATAAAGCTTAATATTTTAGGAGTTTTTTTTGACAACCGGGCTGCTGCCCAGCTGCCAGAATTACGCTTTAGTTATTAATAGCGGAAAATCGCTGCGGCTGGAGCTTGTTCTGGTAATTGTTCGGGTTCGACAGCGTAAACTGTGCCTCCGTTCAATAGGGTATGAATTGCGGCAAAATCTAACATATCCTCGTCGGCTGGCTCTGGTTCAGGGTGTAAATCCACACTCATCGTATCTGGATCGAATCCGCCCCACATTTGCCGCCCTACTGGGACAATCAAGGAATCAACTCGTTGGAAATAGGCAGCGGAAATGATTTCTTTGATATCGTTAGAGGCTTTACCTGTACCTGCGCCAGCTAGTTCTTGGTAACGCTTGATCGCCTGCTGTTCTTTTTGGTGAAATATCGGCTCTACGATCTGCCAAACGCGATCGCGTAACTCTTCAGGGGCGATCGCTTCTGGTTCAGGATTGCCCGTAATACCTTCTTCCACCAAATGGGAATAAGTATTCGTTTCTTTATAAAGCGGATGCAGATACTCTACTCCAGCCAACACTAAAGGGGCTTTCTGATTCCGCAGTTTCTCATGCAACGCGCCATCCACAGCGTTGCAAAATTGGATAATGTCTCTCTGACGCTTATCTACGTCAGGGCTACCCATTCCATGAAACGAACCTGGTTGCGAAAAAGGATTAGAAGTCCCGCCTCTGGATGTAGCGATCCGCTGTTGAATTCCCTTGTCCAGTTCGTCCTCTTGCAGAGCTTCATCTAGGCTCTTGGGCATATTTTCCACTTCTATTTCTTTGATGCTGTCGCGGGTGGCTTCATAGAACCGCGCATCCTTTTGACTCAGCGCCAAGATGTAGAACCTTGCATCGTTATTGATTAGATGCAGCAACGGCTTGAGGTGGAAGCGATCGCTAACAACAACTAATTCTTGAAATTCGTAGGGAAGTTGATAGTAGCGAAATTTGCCTGGAGAGAGCAAAATTACTAGCCCGCGATCTTGGTTTTCCCAAAACTCAACAGTATCGAGTTCATGTGCAGACTTGAGAAATTCTGCCGCTTCGCCGCCTTCCATACCCATTGCTTCTAGGCGATGCTCGGCTTCACGAATCAGATTTTTGAAGCGAATTGGGTTTTGCCTAACTTCTGGCCCCGCCTTTTGTGTCGGCATATAAATTGATACACACGGACTTTGGGCAGTTTCTACTAAAGCTTTTAATTCATTAATTGACAACACTAGCATATAACAAAATTCCTATCCACATCTTTTTAGTGCGACTTATCTAGATTCATTTCAGTTACAGGTTGGGACACTTTCATCTTTCTTGGGATAGGAGACAAAACAATTCGCACTCTTACGCTGACGCTACACTACCCCTGCGGGGAAGCAAGCTACGTGAACGCAATTCGCAATTAATCTTTACTCATCACTCGTTACTCACCACTCGTCACTCCTTCGTCGCCACTCGCCACTTTTGCAGCGCATTTTGTCTTTGCAACAGTACTCCCAGGCTCAACCGCTTCATGATCCAATACAAGCCTGCAAGCACGACAAAGGTAATGACGATAATTACTAATGGACGCTTACCAAAGACATCTTCTACTACGCTAGTTAGCAAAGCATCCGGTTGAGTGATAAAATCCCAGCTATTAAACCGCAAAAATCTGCCTAAATAAATACCAATGGCAGAAAGAGCATGAATCAGCAATTCTGTACCTAATACCCATCTAGCCTGACCGATGCGCTGCAAGTAGTAGCCCAAGTTGATTAAAGATAAAACGTAGGCTTCAAACCCAGACAAAATAAATATTAGGTACATCGGAAATACAACTAAAGTATTTATCCAGACTGAGTGAATGTCGCGGATATCACTTATCAGATGAATCACATCAGTCAAAACATAAGGTGCATTGGGTAAGAAAACGATGAAAATTAAGAATCCTAACCACCAAACCAAAGAGTGCAATCTCCCTCGATAGAATAGCCAAGCACTCAAGCCCAGAGGTAACACCGCCAGCAGGTGGGCGCTAGTCAAAACATAAAGTGCATTCGGTAATAAAACCAAGAAAATCAATATTCGCAGCCACCACACCCAGCGTTTGACTTTAGCTTGTTCTACTTTGTCTTGGCATATTTTTCCACGACGAAACAGCGAAGCACTCAAATCCAGAGGTACAAAACCTAGAAACAGATTCCAACCCATCCAGCGAATATTGTTTTGTAAAACATCCCAAATATTGGCTGTCACGTTAATCATCTCGGCTTTCATCAGGGTTTCCTCTTAATAACGGTTGATGATTTTGGCTCTGGATGAAGTGTAGGGTGTTATCGAACCTAGTATAGCTATGACTATAAAGTAGGGTAAGAGGTAAGAGGTAAGTCGCTTCGCTCCAGTTTTAAGTTTTGAGTTTTAAGTTTTGAGTTAAAAAACGCTCATTTAACTTAAAACGCGCGAGCTTAAA
>DATNQH010000377.1:0-2193 GCA_036704105.1 Leptolyngbyaceae cyanobacterium
CATTTTCGACCCGCTAGTGAGCTTTGGGGCTTCCGAGCAGGCTTTTTAATAATTCCTGAAACTATAGCACTAAAAGGGATAAATTACAGTTGACAGGCTTATTTGGTGCAGCAAAAGCGCCAACGTCATGAGTAAAATTGCTTAAATTAAAACAGAGGTAAGAATTGTGCCATAGCTCAAAAAAGAATTTTTATATTTCACTTGTTCCAAAGCTGTCAAGCCTTAAGTTTAAAAAGAGCCGAAAGAATAAAATCAACCTTTAGCTGCGGGTTCCTCCGACGGCGAGAACAGCGCTTTGATCAAAACATTTTTAGTCATGCCTTTGATGATTGACAAGCAGTTACCCTAGGTTAAGCATCAAGCTTCTAACAACTCTTTTGACCTCAAAGCCAAAATATTAGTGGCTTAGCCAAGAAAAATAGTTTACTCTGCTAGCAAGGCACAAGCAGACTTGGCGAACAAAGTGGCAAAATCTATTCATAAAACTCAGTTAGCTAAAAATTAGTTACTGCTTCTAGTCAAATGAGTCACTCATCCATACAACCACCGCTTCAACTTGGCACGCTCCTCCAGAGCAGATATCGTGTAATCAAGATTTTAGGACAAGGAGGATTCGGTCGGACATATTTGGCAGAAGATATCGGGCGCTTCAATGAATTATGTGCTTTAAAGGAACTGATTCCAGCGCAACCAGACAATTACTTTGTTGAAAAGTCAAAAGAGTTATTTCAAAGAGAAGCAACAATTCTTTATCAAATTCAACATCCGCAAGTCCCCCAGTTTCGCGCCACGTTTGAGGAGGATAAGCGTTTGTTTTTGGTGCAAGACTATGTTGCAGGTAAAACTTACAGAACTCTGCTAGATGAGCGGCTGGCTGCGGATCAAACTTTTTCGGAAACAGAAGTATTTCAATTGCTTAAACAATTGTTACCAGTGCTGGCACATATTCATAGTCGCGGCATCATACATCGGGATATCTCGCCGGATAATATTATTTGGAGAGAGGGCGATAATAAGCCAGTGCTGATTGATTTTGGCGTGGTGAAGGAATTGGCTACGCGATTTCAGTCAAAAAACAATATCCAATCTCAACCTACAACTGTGGGAAAACTCGGTTATGCACCGAGCGAACAAATTCAGACTGGTAGAGCTTATCCATGTAGCGATCTGTATGCACTGGCGGTGACAGCAGTGGTGCTGCTGGCTGGGAGAGAACCACAAGAATTATTTGATGATACTAATTTAGTTTGGCATTGGCAGCGTTGGGTAGTTGTTTCTCCTGGGTTCGCGCAGGTATTGAATCGAATGTTGAGTTATAAGCCGAACGATCGCTACCAATCTGTGGCAGAAGTGGCGAAAGCTCTCCAAGCGATCGAGAGTCAAATTAACTCGGTTGCGGGTTCAACCCCAAACTACCAAACCCCAAATCAAAAATCGGGTGCTGAAGTATCTCGGCTGCGAACAGTTGCCGTCGCGCGCAATCCCCAAGCAATTCAACCGAATGCTGGTACTCATCGACCAGATCCAGTAATTCCAGCCCCTAAACAGCGAGGATGGGATACTCCTTGGGTGTTTATGCCGCTAATAATTGCTGTTGCAATACTTGCTGGAATGGGAGGTTGGTCTTTTATGAGTGCCTTCCTGAATAAAGATAATCGGCAGCGTCCAGTTCCACAAACCTTCCCTTCGCCAATTGTTGGCGATCGCTCTGAACCTACACCTACATTAACACCAACACCTCAGGCCTCTGTCACGCCTACGCCTACACCCACACCTACAATTAATAGCGAACCAGTCACCTACAGCCAATCGCTCAATTTAACGCCAGGTGAAAGCACAAGTATTGAGAGTACGATCAAAGCCAATACGACTGCTAACTACACATTCAAAGGCGAACAGGGACAACAGCTAACTGCTGCTGTGGAAAATCAAGGAGTCTTGCTGACAGTATTAGCACCAAACTCTGCACCAATAGATGCACAAGCTGCGCGCGTGACAAGCTATCAAGGTACACTTCCAGTTACTGGTGATTACACGATTCAATTGACTCCGATCGAGGGAGTAGACCAAAGCCAATATAAACTTAACTTGGGATTAGAAAGCTCACCTGTAGCAGAACCCACACCTACATCAACTCCCATCACTCCCACATCTCCACCATCTGCATCACAAGAAGGTTCCAGCGTAGATACG
>DATNQH010000378.1:0-2882 GCA_036704105.1 Leptolyngbyaceae cyanobacterium
TGGAGCAAGCTGGATCAATATGGCTTTCCTGTTGCCGCTTAACTTGTACAAGATTTTATACACAATCAGTTGATGGATAGTCGAATTGTACAAAGTTAATTCATACAAGAATTTCTTTTACATTATTTCGCAGTCGCACCCAAGGGCAGAGCGACAGGGAGCAACGCGATTTTGTGGGGTTAGGCTGGGTAGAGCATAGCCGTCAAAATAGAGTTGCAGAAATTTCCCCATGACCATGCACCTGCCGCCCACTGGCATCTCGCGTATAACATAATTTCTGCATGACTCAACAGCCAGAACTTACCAGTTCCTTTGAGGCGCAAATTGACCACCTGACGGATTAAACTTTCCACTGCCCCACTGCCAATCGGTAGTTTCATTGCCACTACTTGCGAGTAATTAAGTCGCTGCTGTTGATGCCCTTTGGTGAAGTAAGCTAGTTGCCTAGCCAAAGTTTTGTGGCGATCGCCACTAGCTTTTTTTACCATTACTTGCATTTGGTCAGTTAACTGGCAAACACGCCCCTGCTTCATTTGTGAGCGCGCTTGCTGGAACCAAATCTGTGCTAAGTGGATGACTAAAAATAATTACACAGCCTTCAATGGGGCAGCTTTGTCAGAGTCGGGGATCTTTTTAACAAGGCTGTGTAATTATTTCTGTCTAAGTGCATACCGCTGGTTCGGTAAAAGCTGCATCCGCAAACTGCTGCAAGTGCTCGGCGGCGTGGTAGAAGTCAAGGAGTTCCAGAATACATTCAGGTGGACAACCGAGGCGTTTAAGTAAAGGTGGTATCCGCAGCCAAATCCACTCAGCACCATCTGCCAGTAGCAATACTTGTTTGGCCTGATTGATCCCCAAGCGGACTAAATACATCTCTAACAATTGGATGAATGACTCCACTTCACCAAAGGTGCCATCATTAGTAACGGGAAGCGAAGCCGTGTTGACCCGCTTCCCCTGCTCGTCAACAACATAAATGGTCAGCAGTTTGGGTTCAGTCCAATCGCCGTAATAGCCATGACGATTGGTGGTTTGACGTGGCTTACCTTTTTTGTCACGGCGAATTCGGGTGCGTCCACCATCAACGGAGATAACCACGCGCTGGTCTTTCAGGACAGATGTGGTAGGTAAGCTTCCCTGTCGCAATTGGTTTACACCTTGCTGGCGACGAAACAAACCTACCTGCCCAAAGCGATAGGTCAAGCGTTGAATGCGTTTGAGACTCATAGTGATGCCCCAAGCCTGTAGGCTATCGCGGGCTGCCGCAAACGAGGCAGTGAGCATCCCGTACTGTGCTAACGTAGACCAGACCAGTGGAGTGAGATGGTCGTCCATGCTCAACCATCTCAAAAACGGGTAAAACCCCTGTCCTTTGACTTTTCGCCGTTTGCCTGCTGAGGAAGAACTCTGGCTTTGGCGACGTTCCACAACATAGGGTAGCCATAGAGGTACCACCACATTACCCAGGGTAAGGACTTGCACCCTCCGAGAGCCATCGCCGATACTGCTGGGGGTGCGCCAGCCTTGTGTTTGTTTGCAGGCGGTGACGTGGGCTTCCCGATCTTGTGCTAAACTGTGCAGCAACAAAGCGATGCATTGTCCAGCTAGAATCAACGCCGCCTGTCTAATCTGCTGTTCTCTGGCTTTAAGTATTGTGCCATCCCACTGAGAGACATCTCCAAGTTCCATAACCTGGGCAACGCTTTGCTGAAAATGCTGAAGCGATTGAGCTAAATCAAGAGTTGCTGGTATATTCTTATTGCTATTCAAGGTAGGACTTCCTAGTTGCTTAACCAAAGCCAAAAATATTTCCTGGAAATCCTACTTTTTTTTGTGCCTTCACGCTACCCAGCCTAACCCCACAAAATCGCGTTGCTCCCCGAATTGATTGACTTGCTTTTACACAATCCCAAGCTTTATAGGTTGCTTTCTCAAACAGTTGGTTATCCTTTTTTCCGGCTAGAGCTACTAACCAATAGCGGCTGCTTCTCTCTAGAAAGTTAATTGTCCAACCTTGAGAGTCTTGAGGGGGGAAAATTTCGCTTCACACGAGTGTAAAGCTCATCCCCTTCTACAGTTATGTCAGTTTCTTTTGGTGTTGATGGTGACCAGTCGGAGGCCTTGCTCGCTACCCTTTGCTCCCAACGTATAACCGTAGAGTGAGATACATCAAAAACTCTAGCAGTAGCGCGCACTCCTAATCCTTCTGTTCTTCCCTTCAAGGCTTTTGACACGGTGGCAACTGGGGTTCGTAGCCGTTGCATTGGCGTTCCACTCAATTCATTAAACCTCTTGCTGCAAGCTTTACAGAGGTAGGTTTGGATCAGCGTACCATCCTGGCGGCGGTCTTTCCCATTCTTGACCGCCTTCTGCTGACAGTAAGGGCAGTTCATAACAACAGCAGCTACTATTTGGTCAAACTTAGTGCTATTTTATCTCGTCACGTTTTTACAGACCAGTGCCGGTACAGCCCCGTCTAGCCGCACCAACAGTAAAATTTGTGGACGAATATTGCCAGTGGTATAAAAGCCTGTTTTCAGATGTTAGGAGTTTTGAGGCTTTTAAATATCTTCATGTAGGCTGTGTTTCCGATCTAAAACGGAAAACCCTACCGGAAATAGCAAAAATTGTAGGATTGGATAACCAGCAAGGTTTGCATCATTTTTTAACTACATCGCCTTGGAATGTAGAGAAGTTAAGAGCTTTGCGATTAGAGTTAATTTTACAAGTTCTAAAAGGTAGACCAATTATTCTAATTATTGATGAGACAGGGGATAAAAAGAAAGGTAATAAAACAGATTATGTGAAACGACAGTACATAGGTAATTTGGGTAAAGTAGAAAATGGAATTGTAGCAGTCACGGCGTATGGTATATTCTGTG
>DATNQH010000379.1:0-2624 GCA_036704105.1 Leptolyngbyaceae cyanobacterium
TCGGATTAAGCGACTGGCGCGAAAAACCATTTGCTTCTCTAAATCCATCTGGTTACACGATGTGGTAATTGGATTGTTTATCAATCGCTATGAGTTTGGTCGAGATGTATGATAGTTCATCCACAGGTCTACAACATTACCGGATTTTGGTCGCTATTGCGTTCGTGGCTGCGTCCTCATCGAGGCATCTCTCAAGAAAAGTTACCCTTGTACTTAGGCTTTTTCGAGTTTGTCCACAATACCAAAAAGCGGGGCAAAGCCTTGCTGAGAGCCTTGTTGGAGACCCTTCTCACTTAGCTCCCTGGAATCCCTATTGAGCCTAAATATTTACGCTTACAATTAAATATGAATCCTTCCCGACAATATCGGCGCTAGCAAAAATGTCATATCCATCTAAACCCTCTGCTGAGCCTTGTGTAACGACCTTCGATGAGTTTGTGCAATTGGCGGATTATTCTCTGATGGATACCTTAAATGCCGATCCTGATGCCACTGGAGATGGTGATGATCACCGGCCCCGCCAGGTTTTTTCTGGTCATTTCGTACCTGTGACACCCACGCCGCTTGCAGACCCAGAATATGTAGCTCATAGCCGCACTTTTTTTAAGGAACTTGGGTTGAGCGATGGACTGGCGCTTAATGAAAAATTTCGCCGTGTATTTTCTGGTGATCTCTCTGCTGCCCATGAGCCGATGCGTCAGGTGGGCTGGGCGACGGGTTATGCCCTGTCGATTTATGGCACCGAATATACCCAACAATGTCCATTTGGTACGGGTAATGGTTATGGCGATGGTCGAGCAATATCTGTATTTGAAGGAATCATCAATGGACAGCGCTGGGAAATGCAATTGAAAGGGGGTGGCCCAACGCCTTATTGCCGGGGTGCCGACGGGCGCGCTGTCCTCCGGTCAAGTGTGCGTGAGTTTCTAGCGCAAGACTATATGCAAGCGTTAGGTGTGCCAACATCGCGCTCTTTGACACTGTATGTTTCTAAATCTGAGACTGTTACCCGGCCTTGGTATTCTCAAGACTCCTACTCTATTGACCCTGATGTTTTGGTGGACAATCCTGTGGCCATTTCAACTCGCGTTGCACCCTCTTTTTTGCGCGTTGGTCAGCTAGAGTTATTTGCCCGCCGCACTCGCAGCAATGCTCATCCAAAAGCATTAGAAGAGTTGAGCATGATAGTGTCGCACTTAATTGAGCGAGAGTACAAAAGCGACATTAATCAAAGCCTTGGTTTTGCCGATCAATTAGTTGAGTTGGCTAAGCTATTTCGCCAGCGTCTCACTTCACTGGTGGCTAATTGGCTACGTGTTGGTTATTGCCAGGGTAATTTTAACAGTGACAACTGCGCTGCTGGAGGCTTTACCCTAGACTATGGACCCTTTGGATTTTGTGAAAAATTTGACCCTTGGTTTCAACCTTGGACTGGTGGCGGCGAGCACTTTTCATTCTTCAATCAGCCCATTGCAGCAGAAGCAAATTATTACATGTTTTGGAAAGCAGTGAGACTGCTACTTACAGAAGATGCTGAAGCGTTAGAACAGTTCGACCAAGTAGGCCGCGGCTTTTCAGAAGCCATGCAAAAACAAATCCAAAAAATGTGGGCGGACAAACTTGGCTTGACTGAATATCACCCAAAGCTATTTGAAAAATTAATGCAGTTAATGACTGACTCAGAGGTAGATTACACCATTTTCTTCCGCGAGTTATCCCATATACCAGATGATATCTCAGCATTGAAAAAAAGCTTCTACGTTAAAACTTCACCACAACTCGATGAACAATGGCAATCTTGGCTAAAAAGCTGGCGCGACCTCGTCATTAACGACGGCAATTTGGCTGAGATATCGACAAAGATGAAACAGACGAACCCAAAATACACATGGCGAGAGTGGTTGATTGCCCCTGCCTACCAACAAGCCATGCAGGGTGACTATACTTTAGTTAAAGAGTTGCAAGAAGTCCTTAGCTATCCATATGATGAGCAATCACAAGACGTAGAAGATAAATACTATTGTCTAAGACCTAAGGCGTTTTTTAACACGGGTGGCGTGTCGCACTATAGCTGTTCATCTTGAATAGCTGCGTGACAATCAGCTATTCAATACGAGCAGCTTTGTTCTCTCCCATGATACACAGGTCTAGAACATTACCGATCAAAAATACCATTGATCTACTCGCTTACCTGCGGAACCTAGATTGTTAACAGGGCTTCATTGGAGCAATCTATTGAAGCCGTAGAAACATCAATGAGGATAGTAACAGAGTTTGCCATAAGTGTTATCAGTAAGGACAGTATTTAATCAACTCGTTAGTTAAGCTAGACAGATTTGTTTGTAGAAGAAGTTATAGAGTAGATTGCAAGTGCTACCCAAATTAAACCGAAGCTAAGGGCATGAGTGCGAGTAAACGGTTCATGGTAGAGCAGTACTCCAAGCAGTAGTTGTAAACTTGGAGCTATATACTGGAAAAATCCCAACGTCGCCAGCCGTAGCCGTTTAGCAGCATTATTAAACCAGAGCAGCGGCAGTGAAGTCATCACGCCAGCACCAATAAAAAGAAAGTCTGTATACCTACTTATGCCCCAATGTCCGGTTCCAGTCATCGCCAAGTAGCCG
>DATNQH010000380.1:0-6066 GCA_036704105.1 Leptolyngbyaceae cyanobacterium
GGCGCTGAAAATGATTGAAAAGTATCTGTCTAAAACAGCCGCAGCAGTTTCTTAAAAGTTCTAGGGGCGGGTTTTTTAATTGGTCTATCCAGACATAATATCTTTAAAACCCGCCCTTACAGGAAATTTAGAGCCTTACGAATTATGATGATAATCTCCTGACTTACCACCTGCCTTACTTACTAAGTGAATCGATTCGATCTGAATCGACTTTTCAAGAGCTTTCGCCATGTCATATAAGGTGAGGGCAGCAACAGAAACTGCTGTGAGTGCTTCCATTTCTACCCCCGTTTCTGCCTTGGTTTTGACTGATGCTGTAATTTGATAACCAGGAAGCTGGGGAAGGGGTGCGATCTGCACTTCTACTTTTTGTAAGGGCAAGGGATGACACAGGGGAATTAGCGCTGATGTCTGTTTGGCTGCCATAATTCCAGCTAGCCTTGCGGTTGCCAACACATCACCTTTTGGGGCATTTCCAGCTTGAATTGCGTCAAAGGTTGCCTGTGTCATCCGCACTCTAGAGGCAGCTTCTGCTTGGCGGACGGTTGGCTGCTTCTGAGAAACATCGACCATCTGCGCTTGCCCCTGACGATCAAGATGGGTCAAGTTGGTATTAGCTGTTGGAAAATCTGCTTGTGTCATTTAGTCAGTATGTGTTACTATAAGATTCTGTGACAAGGGCGTGTAGCTCAGTGGACTAGAGTACGTGGCTACGGACCACGGTGTCGGGGGTTCGAATCCCTCCTCGCCCGTTTTGAAAAATATCGTGGGGATGCGATATATCATTCTATGGAGACGTAGCATTGCTACGTCTCTACTGGTTGGTTGTTGCACTGCTGCGTCTCTACTTTATGGCATACAGATCTTGACCTCTACCCAAGGCAAAGCGGACAGAATGGGGTAAATCTTTGCTCGAAGCAGTTAGGAAGATGAATAATGCCAAGCAAGTTAGTCCTGCGGCGAAACCAAACATATTGCGGTAGCCGACTTGTTCTGCGACTAAACCGAGGAAGGGGCCTGCGATCGCAATTCCGACATCAAACCCTACCATACACACACCAAAAATTCGCCCCCGCTCTTGAGGCATGGCTCGATCTACTAGCATTGCTGCTATGGTGGGAAGCAATATTCCCGCCCCCATTCCTTCAAGAATTCCAGCTAGCAAGAAAATATTGGCGCTAGTAGCTATCCATAAAAATAGCATCGACAGAATGTAAAAAATCAAGCTGATGGTAATAAGTAAACCACGCCCATAGCGATCGCTGGCGCGTCCCCCAATCAACCGAACGCTAAAACTAGAGATCGCCGTAGCCGTGTAAAATAAACCAGGATTCAAATTTACCCCAACTGATTTAATAAACAAAGGCACAAAGGTACTCAAAGTTCCAAATGCTAAACCAACCAGCAAAAGTACAATCGCAGGAATTCGCAAGCGGGGACTAATCAGCAAGCGCCAGAATCGATTGTCGGTGGGATTGTCTTTTGCAGCTTTTGACTGCGTGGTGGAAATAGACGGGTTAACGATTTGGGTGGTAAAAAGTATCCCCAGCACCCCCAACCCAGATGATAAAAGAAATAAAGCGTTGTACCCAGCCCAAGCCTGTAAAAAGCCACCTAGCGCAGGCCCAATCGCCATACCGATGGCAGTTACTAAACTCATATAGCCGATGACTTCACCGCGCTGCTTTGGGGGCGCAATATCTGCTACTAAGGCACTGTAGCCAGTGGTAAACGCAGCAATACTGATGCCATGAAAGGCGCGCAGGAGGATCAACAGGGGAATTGATTTTCCCACCATATATCCCAAAGGGGCGATTGCTGTTGCACCCAAACCAATGAGTAATACCAGCTTGCGGCTGCGTCGATCTGCCAATTGTCCCAACCAAGGACGAAAAAGCAATAGCCCAATGGCAAAACAGCCCATCACCAAACCAATTTGTTGCTTTGTTCCACCCACATACTCTACATATAGGGGCAGGGTTGGCAAGAGGGTAGTCAAACTAGACCAAAATAATAGACCTGCAGCGAACAAAATCACTAGGTTGCGCCGCAGTTTGGCATCAAATGTCAAAAAAACTTTCAAGGCTTAACTTAATTTAGGGTAATCGGTAATGGGGTCTCGGTTGCCGAAATGACAAATGACAAATGACCACTATTGTTACTTTAGTTAATATTTTTACCTAATACCTCTCGCACCCGATAGATAGGTCGTCCTTGGGATTCGTGGTAAGTACGCATTAGCAGTTCTGCCAACAACCCAAAACAAAATAATTGCACTCCTGTCAAAAACAGCAGTACAGCCAAAATCAGTAATGGGCGATTGCCAATCCTCTCACCCAAACCGAGTTTCACGAAAGTCAAGTAAAGTCCCAACAACGTCCCCATCACCATTGACAGCAAACCAAACAGCCCGAATACGTGCATTGGTCGCGTCAGGAACTTTTTCATAAACAAAATTGTTAACAAGTCCATCAACACGCGGAACGTCCGCCACAGCCCATACTTACTGTGACCAAAGCGCCTAGCGTGGTGACGTACTGGCAATTCCGCAATTCTTGCCCCTTCTATGAAAGCCAAAGCTGGTAAAAATCGGTGCAGTTCGCCATAAAGGTTCATGTCGGCGACTAATTCCGAGCGATAGGCTTTGAGCGAACAGCCGTAATCATGTAAATTCACGCCCGTAGTTTTGCCAATCAGCCAGTTAGCAATTTTAGAAGGGAGATTCCGAGTTAGCGCCGCATCTTGGCGTTTCAGTCGCCAGCCACTCACCAAGTCATAACCTGCGTTTAATTTGGCTAGCAATTCGGGTATATCAGCTGGATCGTTTTGCAAATCCGCGTCTAAGGTGACAATTGCTCTACCTTGGGCGTATTTAAACCCCGCCGCCATAGCCGCTGTTTGTCCGTAGTTGCGACGCAGCAGTACGGCTTTCAAATCCGAACGATGTGAAGCTTGCTGTCTGAGAAAGTCGGCTGAACCATCTTTGGAACCATCATCGACACAGATGATTTCATAATTTAGATCGTTTTGAGTCAATGTAGAGGCGATCGCTTCAATTAAGTGTGGCAAACTCTCGACTTCGTTATATACAGGCACCACGACAGAAACATCTGGTTTATTTGCAGTAGCCGCCCCATTTTGCCTTGCTAAATCGTTAGGAACTAACATTTATACCTCACACCAGTTATTGAATTATGAATTATGAATTATGAATTATGAATTAAACTCAATCGTCGAATCGCATTCATCATTTATCATTCAGCATTCATCATTCAACATTCATCATTTTTGTGGTTGGTAAGACTTAACCACTCTTCCACAACAGCGTAGCTGATGGTAATATGACCGACTAACTTCGTCTTCCAAATTTGAAAGAGAGTCAATTCCAATACCGTTGCGACCGATTTCTTTTCCAGAACTATGAATATAAGATCCGTTTCCTAAATAAAGACTGACATGAGTAGCTTTGTCAGCTGTACCAAAAAAGACTAAATCGCCTGGTAGCAGTTCCTCAATTGCGATCGCATCAGTAAAGGCTTCCTGCTGATAGGCATCTCTAGGTAGCCATACACCGACTGAAGCAAACGCCGCTTGGATTAAGCCAGAACAATCATAATTTGGTGCGACTGTGCCACCCCAGAGGTAATAGTTCGCCTGTTGCATCGCCAATTGGGTAAATTTAATTACATCGGGTAGGCGGTTGCTAATTTCAGCAGCAGAAAGGGGGATTGGTTGATAAATTGTATTAGCTAGTTCTAATCCACCAATCTCCTTTCGCTCCAGCCAACCTGGATAATCATCTTCACACAAACACACTGCGATGCCGAAGGCGGTCTCCCTTAGAACCATCGCATTTTTATTTTCCGGCAACTCTAAAACTCGTAAATGCCTACCAGCCGCTGCTTGAGTTGCCAAGCGATCGCAATCCGCAGAATCATATAAATTCAGGTTAGTTTGACACTGATATTCAACTGTTGCTTGTAATTGCTCAAAAGAAACCATAATAATTGTGAATTAGCGATCGCAATAGTAATTTTGGCAGCACTATATCACTTAGCGCGATCGCTCAAGCATTGATTTGATTCCCGATCTTCTTTCAATTGATTGGTCTACATAGTGTTGACATCAGTCATCTACCATTGGATAGGTCCTTATTACTAGTGGGGCAAAATTTATCTTCAGTAGCTAATTTGTAGCGTTACTGATGCCTCTACTTGCTGTTCGCCACCTACAACCGGAGTAGAAGCAACGCGATCAGATAAAGCTGATTCCTGCACCGTTTTCAATAGAGGTAGCGGGGAACTAGTATTATTAACTTGAATACTCACTACTTCTTTCTGGTTAAGATTGAGGCTACTTAAGACAGCATTAGCTTGTTGTTGAGCGTCTTGGGTAGCTGCTTGGAGAGCCTGTTTTTGGGCGGCGGCGATCGCGCTGTCTGAAGCGACAAAACTAATACCATCAATCCGCGTCGCACCAGCTTTAACAGCCGCATCTAAAAGATTACCAGCTTTTTCACTCTGTAAACGAAAACTGACAATATTTGTAGCGGTGTAACCCGTAAGTCGCTGCAGGTTGTTGTTGTAGCTATAGACAGGATTTAGGTTAATCCCAGTAGTTTGTAGTTTTTCCACATTGCGTGATTTGAGCAAGGCTAACACATTGGACGAGCGTTGAGCCACCGCTTGCTGTACTTCCTGCGCTGTTTTGCCTTGAACCTCAACACCTAAATTAACTTGCGCCAGAGTTGCAGGAATTGATTCTACACCTCTACCAGTAACAGTAATAGTTCGTGACGGCACTGGTGCTTGTTCTCTCTGTTGTGCCAAAACAGGATTAGCAAAACTGAAAGTAAATATACCTAAAGCAACTGTAGAAACGCGAGAGAGCGCGTCTCTACTTACATATAATCTTTTTCCAGAAAGAAAAGAGCATTGCATCGATTCGATCTTCCTCACCTAAAACCGCACTAACTATAAGAAGTGCAGCGATAAAATTTGTTTCTAATGTGACATCAAAGCCACTAAGTTTTCCGATCTGTTACATTTTTGGAAATCTTAACAAAAAGGAGTCAGGAGTCAGAAGTCTGCAACATAACCGTAAACATTCACCGCTTGCGAGTTCTAAATTCTAGATTCTAAGGGAGAAAACTTGATCGTCTGCCAATATATCGTGCTTGGGTTGACATATTTGGGTTTAGGGCTAGGATACCTACCTGGCTTGCGGATGAATCGAGCCACGATCGCTTTTGTGGGAGCATCTGCTTTAGTAGGGTTAGGTAGTATTAGTCTCAAACAAGCTTGGAGTGCGATCGATGCTGGCACAATTATCTTTCTCCTCAGCATCATGGTAGTTAATGCTTTTTTGGATAGTGCTGGTTTTTTTCGGTTGGCTCTAGCTCTACTAAGTAGCTACGCTCGTAGTCCTTTTGGCTTATTAATTACCTTAACCTTTATTAGTGGTTTACTCTCAGCCCTATTCCTCAACGATACAATTGCGCTGATTTTTACTCCCTTGACCCTTGGCTTGACTCAAGCTTTAGGTTTAAATCCTATTCCTTATCTCCTAGCCTTGGCTGGTGCAACCAATATTGGCTCCGTCGCCACCTTGAGCGGTAATCCTCAAAATATTCTGATTGCTTCGTTTTCTAGTATTAGTTACTTAGCATTTGCCCAAGCTTTAGTTCCTGTGGCTTTCGCTGGTTTGTTAATTCAATTGATTTTGCTGTGGTGGCTGTATCCAGAAGTTCGCTCTTTTAAATCAACTCTGAGTTATCCTGACATGGGCAGAAATCACTGGCTCAAACCGGTACTATACAAAAGTTTAATTATAACTGGAGGATTATTAGTTGCATTCTTACTCGGCGCACCCTTGAGTGAATCTGCTTTTGTGGCGGCTGGCTTGTTATTAATCACTCGCAGGTTGAAGCCAGAGCGAATTTTACGAGCGGTGGAATGGGATTTATTGCTGCTGTTTTCAGGACTATTTATTCTAACTGAAAGTGTCGAGAAACTCCAACTGATCCAACCATTTACAGTAATGGTTAATAGTTCTTTTGGACTGTTG
>DATNQH010000381.1:0-2491 GCA_036704105.1 Leptolyngbyaceae cyanobacterium
TGGAGAGTCTTCATGTCAAAGGCATGGTTCGGAATCACAATTTGGCGAAAGCAATATTTGATTGCGGATGGGGAACTTTTACTAACTTCTTAGCCTACAAATTAGAACGAAAAGGTGCAAAGTTAGTTGAAATTGATAGATGGTTTCCTAGTTCTAAGCTTTGCTCTAATTGTTTCTATCAAATAGGTGAGATGCCGTTGGATATTCGTGAGTGGACTTGTCCTCATTGTTTTACGAGTCATGACCGCGATGGAAACGCAGCAGCGAATATTAGAGCAGAGGGCATCAGAATGATAAAGGCGGAAGGTTCAGTCGTCTCTGCTGTAGGAGGGGAGGTAAGACCAAAGATAGGGCGAAAGTCAAATCTGCGGCACTCGCCATTGATTACAGAAGCCCACACCGTACCCGATAGGGTCGGTGCTGGGTAGTTCACGTGAGTCTGACCTGGTAATTACAGCCGAGGGTAGCATCGACTTCCAAACACCGCGGGGTAAAATTCCTGTTGAGGTAGCACGACGAGCAAAAAATTACCAATTGCCAGTAATTGCCCTGGCTGGGACAATTGGTAAGGAAGCAGAGGTGAATTTAGAGCATGGCATAGACTCATTTGAAAGCATTCTAGATGCACCTTGTACCCTTGATGAGGCGATCGCCAATGCACCAGAACTAGTAACTAAAGCCGCTGAACGTGTCACGAGGGCAATTTTAGTCGGTCAAAAGCTCAGTATGTAATAGACTTCAGACTTCTTGCACGACCATTGAAGGTAGCTAAGGATTTACCACAAATCTTTATTTAACGACCAATATCTTTATCTTATAGTTCCCCGGTTGAGCCTGGGAACTAGCTTTAGGAGGTTCTAGCTCAAAGAGGTGCAATCCCCTGAGTATAAGCGATCGTGAAAACCGTCAACCGTCAACCCGATAATATATTAGCTAGCCTGTAAAACCTACAAGAAAAACTAATACAGCACCAACTACTGCTAGAATTGAAAGCACCAAACCAGCATTGGGGCTACCTTTAAACGAATAGTCTTTGTCTTTCATGGCTATATCTTTTTGTTAAAGTAATGTTATTTATTTTTACATTTCTCCCGAAAATATTTTATATTCCATCGGGAAGAAATATTTTGCAGTCAGGATGTAGCTAACTGCTATACATTGAGAATGCCAAAGTAAAGCGACGCAAATAACAACCCAATAACTAACACAATTAAAGTAATAGCAATACCAACTGGAAAAGAAGGTTTTTGATCGGGCGTGAGAACATTATCGCTTGGTTTAGTTGCTTTCTCTTGTTCGGCTGGCATAAAGTAACAGTCCCTTTGCTACTAATCTGACTTATTACAATTTTTGACAACACAGCTTTCGGTTACATCAGTCGCTAGGCTTAGCAAAATTTGATTTTGGATTGAGATTGTATAGAGGCGCGGAATTTTGCTTATATAACCGTCCTATGTGATTTGTGAAATTTCTAGTAGGGTGGGCAATGCCCACCACGATTGGATTTGGTGGGCATTGCCCACCCTACTAGATCATCTTGCGGTTACATCAGTCGCTAGGCTTACACCATTTTGGAGCCATAGATTTTGGATGAGTGGATTGTGAAACTTCTGCTAGTACGTAGTTTCAGCAATGTTTTATGTTGCAACGATAAAACAAAATGGTATTAGCAATTTGGATTTTTGATTCAGATTGTCAAGGCGCAAATTGGGTTTCTAGTATTCTAGTGATTTAGCAATACTAATGGTGCGATAGCTGAGTTATCAAAACAAAAACTCACTCTTATACATCCCCAAAAAGTAATATCTAACTCACGAGCGATTGTATATTTTATCACTTATTCATAAAATCGAGAACACACACGATCTCTGGAGTTTCGGCAATGCAAGCTTATGATGTAGTCATTATTGGAGCAGGACATAATGGATTAGTATGTGCATCCTATCTATTGAAAGCTGGATATAGCGTCTTGCTACTGGAAAAGAGATCGGTTCCAGGCGGCGCAGCAACTACGGAAGAATGCTTACCCAAGGAAGCACCAGGTTTTAAATTTAACCTGTGTGCGATCGATCATGAGTTTATTCACTTAGGCCCGGTGGTGCAAGAATTAGAACTGGAAAAGTATGGACTAGAATATCTGGAATGCGATCCAGTAGTTTTCTGTCCTCATCCAGATGGTAAGTACTTCTTAGGACATAAATCGCTAGAGAAAACTTGTGCAGAAATTGCTAGATATAGCGATCGCGATGCGAAAAAATATGCTGAATATACAGATTACTGGCAGCGGGCGATCGGGGCAATGGTTCCCATGTTCAACGCCCCACCTAAGTCAGTTATAGATATTATGGGAAATTATGATATTAAAAAGCTAAGAGATTTATTTTCTGTCATTGGTGCGCCATCCAAGACATTAGACTTTGTTCGCACTATGCTAACCAGTGCTGAGGATATCCTCAACGAGTGGTTTGATTCGGAGTTTCTCAAAGCACCA
>DATNQH010000382.1:0-3702 GCA_036704105.1 Leptolyngbyaceae cyanobacterium
TTAACTGAAGCCCGCCAAAAGGCGTTTCAAAAATGCTTGAGTAAGAATCGTTAAGGCTGCATCGGCGCTAGCGATTCAAGAGTCCTCTTGGTTGCCGTGCCTTTACCAATTCCGCCTGAACGATCGCTGCAACAGTATTACCTAGTTGCCTAGCCGATTCAGGATTCCTATCGTTTGAACCGTCAACATTGACAGTGATACTTACTGCACCGCATTTAAACTACTTTTTATTTTCGCCTTGGCGTAATTTCAGAAATATGACTTTCTATATTTTCGCCTTGCTGCCATTTTACCCAGGCTCCCAGAAGTAAATCTACCAATTCTGATTTATCAACCTCAATCCCCTGTCGCTTCAACTTGAGCAAGGCATCCTCCACATCTAGATCTGTCTCGCGCCTTACATAATATGTACGCCCAATCCAAGCGTCATCAGATCGTTTTCCTGTAGCTGGTCTACCTCGTTTTTTAGGTGCTGTTGGAGTAGGTTGGCTTGTCGGTTGTGCTTTAACAGTTATCTCTTGCATTGGTTCCAATTTTTCATCTGTTGGCGCTAATTCAGGAGCAACAGATTCAGTAGTTTGCTTGTGACTGGCGATCGCTCTTTTGAATGGGTTCTCCTTCATTGCAGGATCTCCTTGCCGAGTAATTCAAATTCTCTCCAAGCGATCCGAGCATTGCGGTCTTTAACCTGGTAAACTAACACTCCTTCTAGGGCTGCCTTCTCATATGCGGCAAAGTGCCGGATCGATTGCTTAAACAGGGGGAGGTCAGCTAAGGCTTCTCTGGCTTGCGCTCCCGTTTTTCTAGGTGCTGAAGGAACGATTGTCAACAGAATGCGGTAGCTCAAGCACTTTAATCGATCAAGCATATTCACGGTTTCCAACGTGGCATCGATGCTCAGGATGTCTGGGGTTGTAGGGATAATTAGCAAGTCGCAACCATCGGCCAACGCTTCTAGGTCGTCCGAATTAGGACGTGCTGGCGTGTCAAACACGATATGCTCGATATTTCGGGTATGTTTAGGCGCTGCTATTAGGTCTACTACCTGAAACGGCAACTCACCCCGCTTTGCCCACTTCAGTGCAGAGTGGTTTGGGTCTCCGTCAATCAGCAAGGTTTTATCGTCTTTTGCTAAAACAGCGGCAATATGAACGGCACTGGTAGTTTTACCAACACCCCCCTTAGCACTAGCGCAGGTGACTAACATCAGAACTCAACTACTCATGTGATGCCAGCACTATATGATAAGTTACCAGTTTTATTCATTACGTATTCCTAAATTTTTAGATTTTCGCCAATTCAAAAATATGGCAATTTGACTATATGGAATTTCAGTATTGCTATATCGTCCCAACGCTCGGCTCTTGCAAGTCAAAGGAGCGATCGCGTCGCTGTCGATGCTGTCACCTGTCTGGAAACCCAAGTTTGACGACATTGACCTAGATACGACAAATCAGTCAGGCGATCGCTTTCTATCCTTCGATGGCGAGTCATTGTAGCTTGATTATTGTGATCGCATTTCGGCAATGAGGCGATCTAGCGCTTTGACAGCCGCTTTATAACCTGGTGCTTGCTTGCCTAGTTTCAAATCTGCAAGGACGCGATCACGGACAGTCTCTAGGTTTTTATGCGGCTCTTTCTGTTGCCTGAGAGTTTCATTCTCCGCTCTCAGGCGATGGACTCCCCCAAAATCGTTGTCATCTCCTCTTGTAGACGCTCTTGTATACGTTTGTCAACAATATCAGACGTAACCGCTGACATTCGAGCATCGACAATCGCTTGTACCCGCGATTCTAAGTTGTCTACATTGGTAAACGTAAACGTAGACACGCCTAACATCTCACGTAGCAGTCTTTGAGCGATCGCGTTGGTACTTTCATCTGACGAGTTGGCGTGCTGCCGTAATAACTCAATTTCTTGGTCGGAAAAGCGGAACGATACAACGTGGCTACCCATAATGTTTACCCTCGCTCGTTTGTCTACAGCTAGTCTACAAAACTGCAAGCATTATATTAACAGTTGTAGACAATCAGTATACATATTAACTGCCTTTTGTTGACAACTTGTCTACAGCGTGTCAACAAAAGAATTGACGCTCTCGCACCACAAGAAAACCCCGACTGTTTGAGCCGGGGTAACATCCCATCAGGTATGTCTCCGCCATATGATGGTTTACTGCTTCAGAATCGCATCTCGTCTACGTCGAGATCGTGTTGCTATTGAATGGTTTGGGAAAGTAATGTTTTATACAGCTTTTGTGCCAGAGAACTCCGTCGTCTTTGCCATTCGACCTTGGGCATTCGATGTTATCCACCCACCTGGGCAGATATGACCATCCAGGTTTGTGTCCTGTTGGGCTGAATGCCATTCCGATCACAAGGGCGCGGGTGTATTTCAGTCGTCCGTCTGATTCCCAGACTGCAAGTACTTCCTCCCCAATACTGAATTTAGGGCGTGGGAAGTTGGGCGTAACTGAAATCAAAGCCGTACTTGCGATCGCAGCAGGACACAGTGCAGCCGCAGAAGAGCCGACCAGGAATTTGCGCCGCGACTTGAATTTTTTTCTAGAAGCCATGATGAAGTTAATCTCCTAATTTCTTGGGGGACTGAGGTCGCGTTATTGTTAAAAAATCTTTAATCTTGACTCGGCACTAATCACTTCAAGGATTCTGCCGTTGTGCCAAATTTGGCACAACGGAACTGGCAAATTTGCCTGAAGTGATTTTTGTTGAAAATCATTAGACTTGCGTTACAGCTACTAAATCATCCTCGTGCAAGTAATCCGGTTCATTTTGATCGGGAACCCACGAAAAGTTATGTGTTGCATTGTGGCAATGTGACCACTTAACCAAATAAACCCATTCAAGGCGCTTGCGGACGGATTTTTCGTAAATCATTCCGATGATTGTGCCAATCTCGATTAGAACCTCTCCATCAAAATCATCGATTTTGAACTTAACTTCCTGTCCTAGGCGAAACTTAGGTTCTGGGAAGTCGGACGAAGTTGAAACTTGAGGACTTTTAGCAGCTGCACCTATTGCAACGGGAACCCCCAAGCACCGAAACATAAACTGGCGACGGCTGAAATTGTGAATCATGATGTTAACCTCGAATTGTGAATCATGCTCGTCAGCCCCTAGAACAACTCGAAGCGTAGCTGGGGGCTGGTTTTTTACTCGATATCGATTGCTACCATTGCTGCTGAGAGGCGAGTATCTTCGCTAGCTCGACAAGAGTGTTATTCAAAACCCCGCAGAACTCAGATAGCAAAAGATACTCGCTGTAGAGTCCCTGGTCGAGCAGACTTTGACGGGAATTAGCCGCTTGTCTGTGGGCAGTTTCCAGGCTGGATACCATAATGCGAATGCTATTAAATCGATTTCGATTCATCTGTCTTCCCCTTTGATACTTGCGGGTATTGCTGCTCTGTTGGCTCGAAGATTCGAGAGCCAACTGCGCGATCTATTCCGGTTTCAATAAAAGTCAAAGCCTGGCGATTCTCTTTCTCATCAGCTGGTCGCGCTGCTCACAAGCTTGCGCAATTTCCTCAAAGCTTGTGCCCACAACACGCACCAAATGTGCGATCGCATCCTTTGCTGAATCGAATGTATGCCCAATTCCCGACCGCACTCGGTAGGCGTGAATACCTTCGGGATGCTGCACAATTCGGCCGATATTTTTCAAAACTGGTGTTGGAACGCC
>DATNQH010000383.1:0-3817 GCA_036704105.1 Leptolyngbyaceae cyanobacterium
AAAGACCTTTATTTCTGGCAACTGACTTTTGCGCCCCTGGTGACGTATTTACTTTGACTAAGTTACTTGAGCATGAGCGCAAATACAATGGTTATCCCTGTGTAGCAGTGGAGCTAAAGCACTTTACCATTGATGTTGACGTTTACAATGCTACTTTGAGTGTGAAACCTGAGAACCTGAAAAAAATTGATGATCCCAATGTACGCCACTAACTTCCAGCTATCATCAAACGGATAAAGCGCTTGCAGCAGTATAACTTAGACCGAAGTGCGTACCCAATTCTAGATCTACTGGGTAGACGAACTTATTTAACTAGTTTTGAAGATAAGCTGTTGGCATTAATGGAGCATGAGCATGGAATTGAATCAAACTCATGACTCTTAGCAAGTTCAAGCAAATACCCGCTCTAAGTCAAATACCTGCGATGTGGTCTAGGTAGCTGGTACTTGTCTACCGAGTGAAGAAGATGTTTTCCAAGGCGAATCTAACACTGAGGGGAGTTGTGCAGCAAGTATCTTAATTTAATGTTGTTTGCCACGCTATTTCAGGACACACCTGACAGAGGCTTCCTTGCCGTTGTTTGCCTTAATAACTAGAACATTATGTCGCTTTTTCGGTAGACAGCGATTCTTTTGGCTTGCAAAAATAGCGCGTATGGAATCGAATAGCGCAAATGTTCAAATGACCAAAAAGCTCTTGCTATCATGCACCGAAATGAAGCAAGTATTCTACCGTAAGGATGCTTGTTATGATGGTATGTTTTTTGTGGCTGTCCGCACCACAGGTATTTTCTGCCGCCCCTCTTGTCCTAGCCGCCCGAAACCGGAAAATATTGAATTTTTTCCCACAATTCGGTCTGCCGTTTTTGCAGGTTATCGTCCATGCAAACGATGTCATCCACTCTTAGTGTACGGGGCGCTACCAGACTGGATTGTGTCGTTGATGCAGCTTCAAGAAACTACACCAGATCTCAAAATCACAGCTACAGAGCTTCGTTCATTAGGGATAACTCCCGAACGAGTCAGGCGCTGGTTTCGAGAGCATTATGGGATGACGTTTGTAGAATGGTGCCGGGCGCGACGATTAGCGAATGCTTTCACTCAAATCCAAGCGGGAGCCACACTTGATGATGTTGTTTTTACTAATCAATATGAATCTCATAGTGGTTTTAGATCTGCCTTCGGTAAAGTCTTTGGTGCCCCGCCAGGGCAGAGCCGAACAATCGACTTTATTGCAACGCAAATCTTGGAAACGCCTCTTGGAGCAATGCTAATTGGTGCAGTCAGAGAAGGTATCTGTTTAATTGAGTATGCAGATAGGCGAATGCTAGAGCATAACTACGCCATAATCCGTAAACAATTTGGTTATCCAGTTCTGCCTGTTACAAATAATCAGATTGAGCATTTACGAGATGAACTTTCTCGTTACTTCGCGGGTCAGCTAACCGAGTTTACGACTCCTTTGGTTCCTTATGGTAGCGCGTTTCAAGAAAAAGTTTGGTCAGAGCTTGGGCGCATTCCCTATGGTCAAACAATTTCTTATGATGAACTGGCTCGACGCATCAGCCAGCCAACAGCATCTCGTGCCGTAGCCAAAGCCAATGGAATGAATCGAATCAATATTGTCATTCCTTGCCATCGCGTGATTGGTAAAGATGGGCAGTTAACTGGATACGGCGGTGGACTTTGGCGAAAACGCTTGCTGCTGGAACTTGAAGCTACTGGAAAATGGCCAAATAATCAGACAATTTAGTAATTCTGTAATTTTTTGAATGAAACCGATTGATTTAGCGCGTTTATTTTTACTAGCCGCGCTCTGGGGTGGTTCGTATTTATTTATCCGGATTGCGGCTCCGGTTTTAGGAGTATTCTTCACCATTAGCTTACGAGTAATTTTAGCAGCGTGTGCATTGGCTTTGTACGCAGCGTTCACGCAACAACTCCCCAATCTCAGAAGCCGATGGCAGTCCTATCTTCTATTAGGTTTACTCAATAATGCGATTCCTTTCACACTAATTGCGTTCGCTGTTGTCAATCTTAATGCATCAGTCGCAGCAATTCTTAATGCAACAACTCCTTTATTTACAGCCAGCGTAGCAGCTATCTGGCTTCAGGAACGATTAGAGCGACGAAAAATTGTGGGGTTATTGCTTGGTATTGCTGGAGTTGCCGTTTTAGTTGGATGGAGTCCCTTACCACTATCACTGTCAGCCATTTTAGGAGGGCTATCAGCTTTAATTGCTGCGCTCTCCTATGGTATTGCTGCTGTATATGCCCGAATTAGATTTACGCACAATCGAGCAATTGAAACCGCCACTGGGCAGTTGGTTGGTTCGAGCGTTTTGCTTATTCCTGTTACTTTTACGTCTATCCCCAATATTATTCCCACTGGCAATATCATTCTCGCCCTTGTCACACTTGCCATCGCGTGTACGGCTATTGCATATTTACTCTATTTCCAACTAATCTCTAACTCTGGTGCAACCCAGGCAGTAACCGTCACTTTTCTAATTCCTGTTTTCAGTCTGCTATTTGGAGTCATTCTACTTGATGAACCCGTTAACTCTGGCTTAATTGTTGGACTCATAACAATTCTATTAAGTGTTTGGCTAGTCATTAATACAAAACACCAGAAATAATTGAATTCAACTAATTTGGCAACTAGAAAGTTAAAATTGCTTGACAGTTTGAAAGAGAATTAAGCAATTTAGCTTTCGGTTTTTGTTTAGTAATTTTGTACTATTATAAAGCTAGAAATATTTGTTTGAACAAAAACTAGATAACTTGAGATTTAACGCCGGAAAGTAAAATGCCTACTGCCTCCAATCTTAATGAAAGAGTGACGATTTCTACTCAATACGAATCACTCACCGGGGTGGTGGAACGCCTGACTTACCATTCGCAAGAGTCGGGCTACAGCGTGGCACGGCTAAAAGCTGTGGGCAACAGAGATTTAATTACAATTGTGGGCAGCTTTGCTAATCTGCAAGCTGGACAAACGCTGGGGTTAGTTGGTACTTGGCGTGAGCATCCCAAGTACGGAACGCAATTTCAAGTTAGCCAATATACCGAAACAAAGCCTGCCACGCTCACAGGGATTGAGAAATACCTGGGTAGTGGTCTAATAAAGGGCGTTGGGCCTGTAACCGCAAAACGGATAGTGGCTCACTTTGGGCTAGAGACATTGGATATCATTGAAACCCAAATTGAGCGGCTGATTGAAGTCCCAGGCATTGCTAAAAAACGAGTGAAGATGATTTCTTCAGCCTGGTCAACTCAAAAAGTGATTAAAGAGGTGATGGTATTTCTCCAGGGGCATGGTGTGTCTACCACTTATGCGGTGAAAATATACAAACAATATTCGGACAAGGCAATAGAAATTGTTACCCAAAACCCCTATCAGCTGTCTACTGACATTTATGGAATCGGTTTTGTTACAGCTGATGCGATCGCGCGAAACCTAGGGATTGCCCCAGGATCTGAATATAGATACAGGGCAGGCATTATTCACGTATTGGGAGAAGCAGCAGAAGATGGGCATTGTTTCCTGCCCCAAGCAGAACTAATAGAGCGAGTAGTGCAAAGATTAGGTCTACCAGATCACCAACCCAACCCTCAAGTAGTAGCTAATATCATGTTTCAGATGGGGTTGGAGGAGCAGCTGATAATGCAGGGGCATCGAGAATATGAGTTTATCTACTACCAGCCAGCTTTCTATTACAGCGAACAAGCTACTTCTTCAAAACTGTATCAACTGCTATCACATCCTATTACGGTAGATGTACCACGAGTGCAAGCGTGGATTGAGAAATACACGA
>DATNQH010000384.1:0-3709 GCA_036704105.1 Leptolyngbyaceae cyanobacterium
TTCTGCGTTTTACTTAAATTTATTCATTAGGTTAAGAAATACTTCAATTTAAACAAGCAGACTAATAACTATGCTTGCTCAAATTTTATCTGCTTACTCCAATTCACAATTAGGTTTAAAATTTGTTAATTGAATTGTAAATACCATTATAGGGCATTAAACTTGTTCAAAATTTGTAGTACAGGCTGTAACTGGTTTTGAGCACGTTTATATTCAGACCAGACTCAACAAGAGAATACGGAGTTGAGATAGTTACTTTTGGGTTTTCTGACGTTCCAACTTAGCTTATACTCTTTATGTTTCAACTCGGCTTGTTTCAACAATTGGAGTCACTGGTTGTAATCGATGCCCAACATTCACTTGGTGCGCTGGGGGTACTTGTGAATATAATAATAAAGAGGATTTTTCATCTTTGGTAGAGCGGTAAAAATCCGTTCCACCATCTTTTTTCTCCATCATTTATATCTCGGACAGGTCTAATGAAAAAAGTAAGAGATTTCTCTGTTCTTTCTCTAGGAATAGGCACGCCGCGACTTGGCAGAAATCGAGTTACTTTAGGGTCAGCCCAGATACTCGTCAGACTATCCAAGTCGGAAATTTGAATTGGTTTCATAATTAGAGCATTAATTAGAATAACTACTGAATTAAAGTCATTCATGGTTACTACTCTGGCTAATGATTGAGTTCTAAAACATATTGCTAATAACGAACACTAAAACAAATTGTAGCCAGAACAAAATTATTTTTGTTCAATTGACTCCATACGCTTTCATCATTGCTGCTAGAACATCCTTTTGTCTCTCTGTAAACCAAGGTCTACGACACAGCAATTCAATTTGTACCTCATCAATCGGATCTAACTGACGCTCCAACAGTTGCTTAATGTCTTGATAAATTTTTCTAATTTCAGCTTGTGTCTGTTCTGAATCGATCCGTAAAATGTTTTCCTGCTTCACTTCCACTATCTCCCGATAAACTGTTGCTTTCACAGTGAAGCGGTTTTCGACCTCAATAGCAATCGCCCAACATCCGTTATATTTTTTTTCCGCGCCTGTAAGCCGTTGCAAGAAGAAAACTTCGCTGACTTTACAGTATTCATCGGCTAAAAATAGAGGTTTTTCTAAAAGCCGCTCAACGATGCTTTTAACTACAGTAGTTGTGGGAGCCTTATCTTCGGAAACTTCCAGTACCTGCGACCATGCTAGCGGTTGAACTGAAGATGGTAGTTTAGCTAACTCCCTACACAAACGCTCTCTTGACGGTAATGAATGTCTCCCATTGGGAGACATTTGATCTAGCTCATCATTTTGTCTCCCATTGGGAGACAAATTTTCCAATACCCCAGCTGCTGCAATTAAGCGATAAGCATGGGCGCGGTTGTATCCAAACCTATGTTTGGCATACTCCTCAAACGTTTTATGAGTACTACGGTATAAACGGCGATCTCGCAACTGTTTGAGCGCCAGCCAGCTTTCACTTATAGCTCGATCAATTTTGATTTCCAACCGCTGCCGTTCTCTCTCCTCATCAGGAGTTAACTCTTCTAATACCTCAACAGCGGTATTAGAAGTATCCAATGCCTTGTTTGCTTTAGCCACTGGTTAAAATTCCTGCCAGTCATAATTTCTTAGTACCTTTTGTGAACCCAAATCAACATGATGGCATTGGAATAATATCAGCGGCGGTATAAAGGCGGGATTGGGCTGAGCTATTTCGAGACTTAGGACATACTACCCACCAGCGGCCATCACTGGCCATTGCACTAAGATGTCCATAAAGTCCATCCCTTGTACGCACCCATAGTCCAGCAATTAAGTCTTTAACTGATGCCTCTGTGCTATCAATCGGTTTTTCTGCACTAGGGCTTGACTTTTTGCGATCGTTTGAGTTTGGTTGCTGTTGCTGTTGTGGAGATGCCTTACTACTATTGCCTTGCCCTGTCGGATGTTGTAGCTCATCATTCGTGGTCTGCACCGCCAAATTATTTACTGGGGACTGATTATCCGAACTACTAGAACAATCATTCAAAGAGTTATGCCTTGAGTCGCCTGACTGATATTCATTGCCATCTGATGATGTTTCGCTTTCAGCCACTAACCAGAAACGAGGTAGTAATGTTTCGGCGCTGTTCCATATCTGTTCAACAGCAGCAGTCGGCAGAGAGTTAAGCGCCTCTAAGCAGTTCATGCAGTCTTCTAGACTGCCAACATTTGCAATTCGATTTAACCATGACTCCAAAAGAGTTTGGCTTAGTACATTCGGTTCATCATCAGTCAAGGGTTTTGCAAGTGGGGTTTGGAGATTTGGATTAATACTTGCATCAGGAACGCTTTGATCACAATTACTTGCAGTGCTATCGGGATTAATACTTGCCGTTGGGACTTGGATAGCGCCACGAGCGCCACTGCCAACAATACCAGGCTTGTCAACACTTAGATCATCAGCTGAAGAATCACTCCTTCTGTTACCAGTGGTGATGTTATTAATATGTTCTATTTGCGATAAATTTTGTTTTGTCACTGGTGACACATGATCTATGAGTGACACATCTAAGCTATGCGAGGCAACAGCTTCATCAACTGTCGCCACTGTCACCGCACTGGTCACGCCGTTGGGTGGCTGAGGTGAGGGAGCATTCGTCACACCAGCAACAAATCGCACAACTCGCCCAGTACGTTGTACAACTCCCTTACCCATCTTTTCGAGTTGATAGTACAGGTCAGTTGTATAAGCGGCAACGCTGCGCCCTAGTTCCTTAGCACGGCGGGGAAGTGCCTTAATTTGGCGATAGGCATCTCTCACCAGCAATCCATCCGGGCTAGTTGCAGCTATGTCCCAAATCTTCACCAGGACAGAACTTACACAATTGCTGTCTGATGCAGACTCCTGCACAACTTCAAAAACTGAGCGGTAGTAGCGGCCAAATTCCACTGCACGATTAAGTGTATCTATCTGTAATTCATGTCTTGGGCGGTTGGGCTGGTGATAACATTCGATCACATGGAGCGCTAGGGCAATTCGTAGCAGCTGGCTGGGTAGTTTCCGCATCCATGCTCTTACCGCCGGGGTAGTTCCAGATGAGGCAGAGCGTCCAATACTTTCGTAGACAGCCTCATAACGAGCATCAGCAGCTGGTGAAAGTTTGATATTACCAGATGGGAATTGTGTATCAACCCAACGATAAAACGCTGGTAGTTTGTCAGCGAGGCGGCAGTAACCCTTAACCCGTTTAGCTGGTATGACTTTTGGGGTGGCAAACAAGAACCGAGCTTGTAGACCCTGGACATCATCAGGGTCGCTAAAGATCTTGCGGAACACACCAGGCTGAATCCCACCTGCAATAGAAAGACGACTCTCTTGCAAAAGGTAGCTATCATCTTGCCCGACTCGATCTACCGGGGCGGGTGCGCCATCCCACATTGGCAATAAGCATTCAAGCCCCTCTCCTTCTCCTTTCGCTGCAAACTGACCCAAAGATTTGAATAACCCAGCTATTTCATCTCTTGCCCAAAGCGATCCATTTTCACCTTGTTCCGACAACCGCCGCATCACTGCTTGAATCGTTGCGACTCCAAACAGAAACTTTCGTTCCGGCAGGGGTGGTTGCGCGGCATCGCCTGCCTCGGATTTCTTATTCTGCTGGGCAGATTTGTATTTAGTCCATTCGGGTTTGAAGCGGTGATACTCTGCCGCTTGCCAAGCTTTGAGT
>DATNQH010000385.1:0-15253 GCA_036704105.1 Leptolyngbyaceae cyanobacterium
ATACTCCGAACCAGCCTACATATAGGCGGTTTTCGGTTGAGGTGATCCAGTTGCAGAACTGTTCCCACAGGCTGGCGCTTTCGCGGCGCTGTAATGTGGTTGTCATGGTTCTATGATTGCTTGATTTGTTTATGTATCAGGCTCGGTGTTTCTTTGCCTGTGAATATAACTTAACACTACTTTACATAAAAGTAAATAAAAATATAGTTAAGATTTTTAAATCAATTAGATAAAAAAAGTTATGTAAGTGATTAAGGACTAAAAGCAGTAGAGTCAGCATTTGGGAGGAATAAATTAATTCCAAACTAGAGAGTCAAAGCTTAAAAGCTAGGTAGTCTAAAAATTGCTGGAGTCGTTGACATTCTCCCTACCCTGCTGAGGCAGAGGGTAGGGATTCCAAAGATTGCTCTTTAGGTTTCCTCTTTCCACGAGTTGACTTGCTTGAAGGAGTTGCCTCACCCAAGTATTGGTCAGTCTCTCCAGAGGCGTTTTCTAGTTCTAGACTAGAGGTTTTCTAGTTCTAGACTAGAGGTTCCGATGTGCCCCACCGTACTTAACCCTTTTTGTAAAATGTTTCTGGCAGCGTTCCAGTCTCTATCTTGAGTATGTCCGCAATGGGTACAAATGTGAGTTCTCACACTCAAAGACTTTTTGACAACCTTGCCACAACTTGAGCAATTTTGACTTGTGTAATGAGGCGGTGCAGCTACCGTAACCACGCCAAACACTTTGCCAAAATACTCTACCCAACTGCGAAACTGAGTCCATGCTGCATCACTAATTCCCAAGGCAAGGTGCCTATTCCTCACCATATTTTTTACCTTCAAATCTTCGTAGGCTACCAAGTCGTTAGACTGGACTACGCATCTTGCCAACTTCACGGCAAAATCTTTACGCTGCCTACTTACTTTAAGGTGCTTACGGGCAAGTTTGTTTCTAAACTTAATTCTGTTTCTAGAACCTTTTTTTGTTTTTGACAGACGACGAGAGAGCCGTTTTAAAGATTTCTCAGCAGATCGCAGGTGTCGTGGGTTTTCTACCGTGTTGCCGTCACTGTCGGTGTAGAAATGAGTTAGTCCAACATCAATGCCAATATTATGAGCAGTTGGTTCCCTCTTCTGTAATCGTTCAGAGTTAATGCAAAACTGCACGTAGTACCCATCAGCACGACGGACAACACGAACTCTTTTAATCTGGTCAATTTGGTAGAAGTGCAGGTCACGGGTTCCCCACATCTTGAAAGTGCCAGCAGCGAAACCATCTCGAAAGGTGATTTCTCTTCTGTCTTCTGACAATTTCCAGCAATCAACTTTGTACTCAACAGAGCCGTAAGTTTGATATTTCTTGAACTTAGGAAAGCCCTTCTTACCAGGTACTTGCTTTTTGCAGTTCTCAAAGAACTTAGCTATTGCCGACCAGGCTCGTTCTGCTGCCGCTTGACAAGCTTGAGCTGATAATTTCTTGCACCACTCGAATGTATCTCGCAGTACCTTGCAATATTTGTTTAAGCCATATTTGTTAATCCCTTGATTGTCTATCCAGTATCTCAAGCAACTATTACGAACGAAACCCGCAGTACGAATCGCCTCATCTAGCAACTTGTACTGCGCGTCACATCCTCGCAATTTTGCTTCAAATACCAACATAATCTTCATAAATCTATGCTGACTAGTTTAGGATAGTACTGTAATTATTGGTTACATCGAGTACCCAATAATTACTTGAGGTGTCCGTGTACCTCCGGCTTACTTCGCTGAAGCCGGAGTCCTAAGCTGAGCAAACTCCCCAGTTTGATAGGATTGAGAAGTTGCTAGCAATATATAAAACGCTCGATGCCATCATCTACTTCAAAAACCGCCAAAACAGAAGGATTAGATTTGTTTTTCTTTTCTATTCCTAGTGGAGTATTGTTACAGTTGGGGACTGGAGCTATGGTACTGGGTGTGCTGGGAAGTAAGGCAGTAGACCAGGCATTACAAGGAATTGGGCAAGCAAGTGAGGAAGTATTTCGCGGTGATCGCCTACCTTTACTTAAGTTTCCAGTTGACACAGAATCTGAATCAAGCTGAAGCTTTTAGGCAAGAAAAATAAAGATTGTTGCTTCAGCAACGAAATAAATTGAAGTTAAACCCTAAAATTATTCAATAATCCTGGCTTTACTCGAACAGACGCTATGAGTTCGCTCCTCCACTCGCCCGATGAAGCTTTAACTATCAGTTCCTCCCCGTTCGATCTATTCTTGCGGCAACGCTTGGAAACGGTGGAAGACTTATGGGAGGCTGTTCTCAAACAAGAGTGCGGTCAAGAGTTAGTCAATCTCTTAGCAAAACTGCGCAATATATGTTCTCCAGAAGGACAGGCAACTAACGAGCAAGTGTCGGAAGTTGTAAAGTTGATTTCCCAACTGGAACTCAACGAAGCAATTCGCGCAGCTCGTGCCTTTGCGCTCTATTTTCAGCTGATCAATATAGTTGAGCAGCACTACGAACAGCGCGAACAACTAAGTCGCCTTTCACAGCATGGGATGTCAAAAAAGCGATTAAATCCCGAACAAATTCAGCTATCTGCACTAGAGCAGGAAAATGGATACGGGATTAGCAGAGATCCGAAAGCAGAGTTGCTAGAAAAAAATTGGCAAGCAACACACGCCAAGCAGGAAAAACAGTGTACTTTCCACACTTTGTTTCCCTATCTACGGCAGATAAATGTGCCGCCGCAGATAATTCAGCGATTGGTGGATCAGCTAGATGTGCGGTTAGTCTTCACAGCTCACCCGACAGAAATTGTACGTTCTACAATCCGGGATAAGCAAAGGCGTTTGGCTACGCTGCTGCAACAAATGGATCGGATTGAGGAAACAGCCGAAAGCAACGAACTCAACCTTTGGGAAGCAGAGGAGTTAAGCCAACGAATAACCGAGGAAATTCGCTTGTGGTGGCGGACGGATGAATTGCACCAGTTTAAACCAGAGGTGCTAGATGAGGTGGAATATGCGCTGCACTACTTTAAAGAAGTTTTGTTTGATCGCATTCCCGAACTCTATCAAAGATTCAAACACGCCCTATCCATCTCCTTCCCGCGATTAAAACCTCCTGGTAATAACTTTTGTAAATTTGGTTCTTGGGTGGGAGCAGATAGAGATGGCAACCCCTCTGTCACCCCGCAGGTTACCTGGCAAACTGCCTGCTATCAACGGCAATTGGTGCTGGAGAAGTATATTCACTCAGTCAAGCGGTTGATTGAGCTTTTGAGTGTATCGCTGCACTGGAGTGATGTCTTGCCAGACTTGCTGGAATCTTTAGAGCAGGATCATACCGAACTAAGCGAAGTATATGAAGCGCTAGCACTGCGTTACCGCCAAGAACCGTATCGGCTGAAGCTGTCTTATGTATTAAAGCGGCTTGAAAATACGCGCGATCGCAATGCACGTTTGTATAACAGAAATCTGCGCAAACAGGAAATTCAAGAAGAAAGCAACACCACTGCTATTTACAAATCTGGCGCTGAATTTTTGGCAGAATTGCGCTTAATTCAGCAGAACTTGGCTGAAACAGGCTTAAGCTGTCGGGAGCTAGAAAACATCATCTGCCAAGTAGAGATTTATGATTTCAACCTAGCTCACCTAGACATCCGGCAAGAGTCATCTCGCCATGCAGATGTGTTTAATGAAGTACTGGAATACCTGCAAATTTTACCTCAGTCATACCACGAACTATCGGAAGCAGAACGAGTTAAGTGGCTGAGTCAGGAAATACAAACTCGTCGCCCGCTGATTCCAGCAGAACTGCATTTTTCTGAGAAAACGAACGAGCTGATTGAAACTTTTCGCATGGTGCGGCTACTACAGCAAGAGTTTGGCGGCAACATCTGTCAGACATATATTATCAGCATGAGCCGCGAACTTAGCGACTTGCTAGAAGTGTTGCTGCTAGCAAAAGAAGCTGGACTTTATGAGCCGTCTTCTAACATAGCTACGATCCAAGTCGTACCTTTGTTTGAGACAGTAGAAGATTTGCAACGCGCCCCTAGCGTGATGCAAAAGCTGTTTGAACTACCTTTTTACCGCGCCCTCCTGGCGGGAGGATGTAAAGGGAAAAGCAAAGAAGCAGAGGAGGTTTTGCCTCCCAGTCCCCCAGCACCTCTACCTCCTAACTTACAAGAGGTGATGTTGGGCTATTCTGACAGCAACAAAGACTCTGGTTTCTTAAGCAGCAATTGGGAAATCCACAAAGCGCAAAAAGCGCTTCAGCAAATAGCGGAAGATTTTGGTGTAGATTTGCGGATTTTTCACGGGCGTGGTGGTTCTGTGGGGCGCGGTGGCGGGCCTGCTTATGAGGCGATTCTGGCACAGCCCGGACATAGTATAAATGGCAGAATCAAAATTACCGAACAGGGAGAAGTATTAGCGTCCAAGTACTCGCTGCCAGAGTTAGCTCTCTACAATGTGGAAACAATTACTACTGCTGTAATTCAAGCTAGTTTATTGCGAACAGGGTTTGATAAGATTGAACCCTGGAATGAAATCATGGAAGAATTAGCAGTGCGATCGCGGCAACACTATCGTTCGTTGATCTACGAGCAACCTGATTTCATTGACTTTTTCCACCAAGTTACGCCAATTGAAGAAATTAGTCAGCTACAAATTAGCTCGCGTCCCGCGCGTCGCTCTAGTGGTAAGAAAGATTTAAGTGGTTTACGAGCAATTCCTTGGGTGTTTAGCTGGACGCAAACTCGAATTCTGTTACCTTCCTGGTATGGTGTAGGTACGGCTTTGCAGGAGTTTTTGGACGAAGAACCAGAGGAAAACTTAAAACTGCTGCGCTACTTCTACTTAAAATGGCCTTTCTTTAAGATGGTGATCTCTAAAGTGGAGATGACGCTGGCAAAAGTGGATATGCAAATTGCTCACCACTACGTACAAGAGTTGTCGCATCTTGAAGATTTAGAAAGGTTTGAGCGCGTGTACGAGCAGATTGCGAATGAGTTCTACCTCACCCGAGATTTAGTGTTAAAGATTTGCGATCACAACAGTCTGCTAGACGGCGATCCTGTGCTGCAAAAGTCAGTACAGTTACGTAACGCCACGATCGTACCTTTAGGGTTTTTGCAGGTGTCGCTGCTCAAACGCCTACGCCAGTATGGCAGTAATGCTACGTCTGGTGTAATTGATTCGCGTCACAGTAAAGGGGAATTGTTACGCGGGGCATTGTTAACGATCAATGGTATCGCTGCGGGTATGCGAAATACAGGCTAGAGGTAAGAGGTAAGAGGTAAGAGGCAGCTAGAAAAATCCTCCATCTCCTTAGCTGTCCCAGTCTCTGCTTTAGCTGTCTGCTGGGGCGGCTGGAGTTTGGGGATTATCCCAAGTTTTCCAAGTATTGGTAGCAGTATCAAAACATCGCCAAGCTTTATTAACTTCTTGGTAGCAAATTAAGACTCTGCGTCCATCACTATAGCTACTGGTAAAACACTCTACTACTTGTTGTAAGGGATAGGTTTTTCGACTCAACCGCTTAGCTACCGCTTGATTCGGGCATTCGATCAACAAGGCTGTTTGTCCATCAATTTGCGTCAGAGAAAAAATAGACATCCGCAAAATAGCTCTTAACCAGCTTTCGGTGTGGTCGAAATACTCGTCTATGATTTTATTTGTCAGGGCTTTTTGTAGCAAACGGTCGTTAGAGTTGGGAGTGTGGGAGTCAGACATGGCAGGGGTGAAAGTTAGGTAGCTGGCTTGAGGTTAGATCGAAAAGTGTATTGTGACAAGTGCGCGATCGCACCATTTTGTCAAGTTGTAATAGATTGTCTGGCTAAAAAAGTTTTAGCATTAAATTCGGGTTTTCATCCAGCGAATGACACCTCCTGGTAAAATTCATCCGTAGATATTTACAACAAGCAATGTCTTCTGAGAATCAAGAAGCACAAACTACTGGTGCTGATGCTATCGATCGCGCGATCGCAGATGGAATAGACTTTGATGGTTCCCCGATTCCCCCAGCCAAACTAGAACTTTATCATCGGGTGATGGGACTTGAGGCGGGTAGACAGCGCAGTGGCGTATCTAATACCATGCGATCGCGCATTGTCCGGATCGGCGCAAAGCATATACCCCAATCAGAACTTAATCAATTGCTAGCAGACGCTGACTTTGCTCCATTGAAAGATAAAGAAATCGCTTTCTATTACGGCGGAAAATGACAAAATAATTTGTAATTCGTAATTATTGCTTGATTACGAATTATGAATTAATTCTTCTGGCATTGGAGCGATCGCCTGTTTGACACTTCCGATAACCCAAGTCTTCTACCACTAAGTTCGCTGTTTTTGTTCTAGCTGAACTTTCTAACTCAGGGGAGAAGATACTTAAACCCAGATTGAGTAAATATTGACCTTGCAAGTGTTTCGTTAGTGCTTCCTTTTTAGGATTGGCTTAAATCAACACAAATAAAGGATTTCGTTTAACCAAATCCATAGCAAAGGCGATCGCGAAGTACTACATCTAGAATTAATGGAGAATTGAGATGAAACAAATGATTAGTCGGCTGAGAAACTTTGGAATACGCCGAATCATCACTATTTGTTTAGCAGCAGTTACATTTTTGCTCGTTCCCGCCATAAGTCAGAGTGCATCGTTGCAAGCACAGGCAGCAGAACTTAGAAATCCCGGAGAATATAATCCTGTCACCCCCGGCACTGTGAAGCGAATTCAAGAAAAGGCTGAAGACTTAGGCGACGCTCCAGGAAGACGCATTGGTGATACTGGTTTGGAGAATATTAAACAAATCCCAGAAAAAATTCCTCAAGTCATTGATCTTAATGTCCGTCAACAGGGTGCTAAGTATAATCCAAATGAGAAGGACAAAGTAGGAGCTTTGGAAAAGGCTCAGGAAAAAGTTGAGAAGGATTAAGGCTATTCCTTAATACATAATTTGAGGAGCTTGTGAATTATCTGGCTTACAGCTAGTTTTTCCAAGCTTTTCCTTTTAGACACCAGAGTTATTGCAAAATCGATTAGATAGAATTCAAAACTTCTAGTGATTTTAAAAAGAAAAGACAGTACGTACAGTTCCCGTCACAATTGTGCTGTTGTCTGCCTGATTAGCGGGATGAGTAATCACCTGTACCAAAGGCGTAATGCCAAAATTTTCACTCAAGGGAAAGTTATAAAACGCTTCAAAGTTCGTTTGTGTAGCATTTCCCACAGCGCTTTCAATAAAGGGTTGACCAGCAGCAATCCCAGCTACAGCACCAGGGAGAAACAAGTTTCGCAACGACACCCCAGCCATCCAATAGTTGGGTTGAATGTTTCCGAAAGCAGTATCATTGTAGCTACCATAGCCGTAACGCCCAAAGATTCCTAAGCGTCGCGTCAGCGCCAGTTCAAAATTAGCCCCAAACACATCAAAACGGCGATCAAAGAGACTACCGCCACTGTATTGTAAGCGTAGGGCAAAGGCTTGAGAAGGTGCATATTCCAACTCAACTGTTCCCTGATAAGGATCGCCAAATATTCCCCCATTTCCTGTTTGAGCCGGATAGAGCAATGTTGTCAGAGGCGATAAACCTTCAACTTGCCTGCGATCGCTTGGATTGGCTGCATCCGCAGCTACGTATATACCTCGCACTGTCAAAGTGTTATTAGCTGTCCAGGCGATCGCAGCACCAGAGCTTTGACCATTAATTGGAAAAAGAATATAGTTGTTGAGCAGTGCTTGAGTTGAGAAGTCTGAATAGTTGAGGCTGGCGTAGCGATTTCGATCTACGTACTCTGTAGGCACGATTGCCGTACCAAGCGATAGCTGAACATTTTTAACCGGATTGAAGGTATAGTACAACCGACCAATACCAAATTCACCATTTCTTGGCGGTTTGACAGAAAAATCTAACACACTACCAAAATTAGGCTCTAAAACTCCAGCAGCGTTATCAATACTACTGTTGCTACCTGTATCCAAGCGAATTTTCAGTAAGTCTTTGCCGGAAAAGCTAGTGTTAAAATCCAGAGCCACTCGATACAGCAGGGTGGTATTAGGGTCATCGTTGGTAATTTGTCTCCCTGTAGGATCGAAAAGGCGTTTACCAGCGAAACCACCCCCATTAAATGCAAAGATTGTTTGACCTGAAAGCTTAGTAGTAATAGAAAATTGATTTGCTTTAATCTGGGCGGCACGGGCTGACAACAGGGCTAGGCGACCATTTAAAGTTGCGAGTTCAGCACCATACTCTTGCTGTAATCTTTCCAAAGTAGTCAAATCATCGTTGGATATTTGTTGTTTCAATCCAGTAGCGATCAACTCATTCACGCGCAAAAGCAACGCATTCAGACTAGCCGCAAATTCATAACGAGTAATAGCGCGATCGCCTTGATATCTACTATCAGAGTAGCCAGCAACGCCATAACGCTGCCTGAGCGATCGCACAGCTTGAAATTCCCAGTCAGAAACCTGTACATCTGCTAGCCGCGACACCGAAGTTTCTCGACTAACAGAGACAGGGGAATAGGAGGTGGTAGGCGAAAGGTGGTAGATAGATGTCTTTTCTCCCTCAACTTCCCCAGCCTGCCCTGCTCCCCCTGCTCTCTTCTGGGCTAACACTGGAGTAGCTGGGGAAATTAGACAGAGGACGATCATGCTACTTACCAGGGGTAAATAATTCTTGCCGATCATCAAATTCCACCACCTGATAGATAACCAGAACAAATTAGATTGGCACTTACCAGGACATAAGCTAATCGTCATCTAATGTGCATATCTCTAATGAGAGGGAGACAGGAGACAGGATCCAGTTTGACATCTGTGACAACTAGATCCTGACCACAGCAGTCCTTTAACGACTATTTTTTGTGCAACTTGAATGAACATTAGCTTAGTGGCATTAGTAGCAGTTTTACCCAGCCCCGTTCAAACAGTTTTTTGCTTCCTGAGCCACTGCTTCTACTTCATCATTTGCCAGAGATGCTAAAGCCGAGTGAGCTTCCCCGCCGCCTAGTTTAGCTAAAGCTTGGGCTACACGATAGCGAATTTGCCAATCTGAATCGCTGGCATAAGGAAGTAATAGCTCAACTGCTTGCTGATTGCCTAAGTCGCCAAAGGAACTAATAGCAGCGGTTCGCTCTAGATCGTTGCTAGAGGTGAGTGCTTCTTGCAGTAGCTCGAATGCGCGTGGATCGCCTAATTCTCCCAACGTGGCGATGATACTGAACTTGACTAACCACTCAGGAGTGCTGTGATAGACTTGCTGCAAGTCTGTAAAAGCTTCGGTTAGTTTGAGCGCGCCGATGCAGTCGGCTGCTGCGGCTTGTACGTCTGGTTCGGGGTCGTTAAGCAGACGATCGCGCAACAAATTCAAGGAAGTAGTTAAATCTTGTCCGCCTAAAGTATCCATTTGACTAACAGCAGAATAGCGGACGCGGGCATTGCGATCATTGATGGCTTCTTGAGCTAGCTCAAATGCGATCGCATGATCCTCTAGTTCTCTGATTTGATTTACCGCACGTAAGCGATCGCCCAAATCTTCCGATCTGAGCATTTCTTTCACAGATTCAGGAGTAACACTCATTTTTTAGTTAATTGTTTGTTATCACCTTTCAATTATCTGCGACTTCATAATTCGTAATTCGTAATTCGTAATTCGTAATTATTTTTTTGCTTTTCCCAGCCTCTAGTTCCTACTCACTGGCCGCCATTGCCCGCACAATGTCCCCCCTGGTAAGAATACCAATAACTTGTCCGTTAGCATCGACTACGGGTAAGCGGTGGACGCTGCGATCGTGCATTAGCTGTGCTGCATCTTTTAGTAGTTTGTCAGGAGAGACAGTCACCGGATCGCGGCTCATTACCTCTCCCACCGTTTGCCCCAATGCTTTATGCAGATCGCGCTCGTAAGAGGCGGGGTTTTTTAAGAATATGACGCTATCGAGAAACATGATGTAGGCGGGAGGAGTAACACCTGTTTCTTGCCACATTAAATCTGTTTCAGAGACAATCCCCACCAATTCGCCTGCATCGTTCACAACAGGCAAACCGCTGACTCGCTTCTCTGCCAAAATCTGGATGGCTTCATTCAGTGGTGTTTCAGGGCGCACAACAATCGGGTTATGGCTCATGACATCGGCAACGGTTTTAGGCATTTATTCGCTGCTCCCTCTTGCAATATGCTCTCTCGATCATTCTAGGAAATTACGTGCGCCTCTATTAGTAGTGAGTAGGCACTCTGTTAATGGTATAACTTTTGTCTATTTTGGCAACTCTAAAATTAGACTACTCAAAGAAACATTAGAACTCTTAAACAAAGGCAACTTTCCTTGAGAGAGCGATCGTGATCGTTCTATCTGCCGTATTAGTCCAGATAATCCTCTAGTTAGATTAAGTTTCTGGCATCAGGAGTCAAGATTATTGATAAATGCTGATAAATAATCGTACTCATGCCAAAAGAAAACTCAACAACTTCTAAAAATATAGCCTCTACCCCAGAAGACTCTCTCCTTGGGGATAATATTGTTAAAAGTCCCGCTCTGCAATATGGAATTAGTGTAGGAATAGGAGTTTTAGTAATTCTCCTTGTGTCTATAACCTATTATTTGGGGCTAATGGGCAAATAATTCTAATTGCCGCAAATTTTGAGTATATGCGTTGATAAAGTAACGCACCGTATATTCTTCGAGCGTAGGGTGGGCATTGCCCACCCTACAAAGTTATTTATTGTTCGTGCTAAGGTGTACAGATTGCAACAGCACAAAAATTTTTTTTCGTTAATAGTTAAAGTATTAATTTATAAATATAAAAACCACAAATAATAAAATAAAGGTTTGAGGATGAATTTCTTATCTAAGATAGTTTAATTAAGCAAATTAAGTATAATTTGAGTCATTTGATCCAGCAGTATAATATCTGACTTTGGATAGAGTAAAACTGCTGAAAATTAAGTTGAATTAGAAAGTGTTGGAACTCGACTTCAGCCTGATAATAAATAGATATTCTGCGATTTTTTAGACAATTTTTAGGTTGAAACGAGATCGCAACAAAAAGCTTGTAAAACTAGAGACTTGAACAAAATAGGGGTTATCCAAAATCATGAATACGAACAGCTTGAAACAGGAAAGAATGGCAGAGCGTTACTGCGCTCTGATTGTAGGAGTTATCTTTTTGATCTTAGGTATAGCTGGATTTATCCCGGCTTTGGTTACACTACCTGGGGAAACAGATCTATCTTATATCCCACCAGGAGTAGCTCATGATGCCTATTCTTTGGGATTTGGCTATGTATTCGGGCTATTTCCGATTAATTTCTTCCATAACATTGTACACGCCGCTGTAGGAGTGTTGGGGATTGCTTCCTATTCGAGCGGTAGCAGCGCGCGCATATTTAATCGTTTCTTCGTAGTATCCTATATTGCGATCGCTATCATGGGCTTGTTACCTATTACTAATACGACTTTCGGCTTAATGCCAATTTTCGGTAACAATGTGTGGTTCAACGCTCTAACTGCGATCGCCGTAGCATACTATGGAACCATCATTCCAGCCAAAACCACAGATGCTGGTGTAGAACGCAGTATCTAGACTAAGCTACTTTGATTGCAACTGAAATTCTAACAGGGGGGGTGCTGCACCCCCTGAATGCTTTTAGCTATATCAGCGAAAGTTAGCTGGATTCAATTGAGTGCTGGAGCTGTTCCGCTTTAGTGATACTCCTCCTTGAAGTTGAGAACCTGTGCCGCCATCTTTTTGATCTAGGAAGGGACGCAGGTTGATGTTTTTAGATTTAGGACGGGAAACACTATTGCCGAGAATTTCTCGACCCCTGTTTAGTAAATTTCCAATGCCATCATCTCCACGACTGGTATAGGTATTAACGGCATCAGTTTGTTGTCCGCTGTCGGCAACAGTGAGGTTATCAAACACGCGATCGCGGGTTATTACTGGATCTTGACCATCAGGAACGGTAAATACAATCCGACAACTTGGGACTCTTTGTGTAGTGACGCAAACAGTGTTGTAACTATTTTCTACACCAGTTGTCATTTCCTGTAAACCGTCTGGGCGATAAGATTCTAGTCGTCGCGCAATTTCATAGCAGCGTTTTTGGGGACTCCAACCACTGCCCATTTGTGCTGGTTTTGCCCAAGCAAAATACTTTCCTGGCTCACTTTCTGGCTGATAAACTACTGTGTACTCACCGTTAACAGGCTGACAGCTAAACCGGGTAGCGCTGTAAACAGAACTAGAAGATCTATCAGTAGGAGTTTGTCTAGTTGCAGTTCCCCCATCCCCTTCTGTATCTACTACTACTGAACGGTTGGATGAATTAGTCGGGGAATTAGTAGTTTGAGGTGCAGCGATCGCGCTACCATTAGCTAACAAAAACGCTACCCCAGTAGATAAAGTTATACTCCGCAAAAACTGGAACATAAACGATTGTAATGCCATGAAAAACTATTGTGAAATTAATAGAGTCATTACTTATCGATGATGCTTTTTCTTGCGTTGCAGTTCCTTTTGAATTAATAAATTTTCCACCTTAGCTGCTATTTCGGCGTGACGCACTATTCCCTCATAGGTGTAACGGTTATAACCATTACGCTCGATCTGATTTTCGATATAGCGAATGCGATCATTCGTACCTGGGTGAGAAGCTAACCAATCGGGGGGAGAATTCTTTTCTTGCTGTTTGAGCGTAACCATTAAATTGCGCAAACCATCAGCAGCATAGCCAGAGGCAACAGTTAGCCTCGTACCCAAAGTATCTGCCTGACGTTCCATATCCCGGCTGTAGCTAAGCGTAAACAAATTGGCAGCTGTACCACCATAGGGAACGTATTGGGTGACATTAGCAACTAAATTTCCCTCGGTAGCTAATTGAAAGCCATGCGAGAGAACGGCATGAGATAGTTCGTGCGCAATTAACCCAGCTAATTCTGCTTCGGATTTCGTGCGGGCGATCGCTCCAGCATTGACAAACACCTTACCTCCTGGTAAAGCAAAAGCATTAAGAGAGTCGTCTAAAACAACATAGAATTCATATTTAAACTCATTTCGACCAGCAACTTTAGCAATTTTTTGTCCGACTTCGTTTACATAGTCCACAACAGCTTTATCTTCCACTAGTGGCAGTTGCTTGCGTGCGTCTTTAGCAACTGATTCGCCAACAGATGATTCGCCTTTGAGTAGCATTGTCGTTGTTTGCAGGGCAGAGATGGGGCCGAACAAACTGCCAGTGACAGCGTATCCCAAAACACCTGTAATGACGTTAGCGATCGCATTCCCTCGGATTTTTCGCCGTAGATGCTTTTGATAGCGTTTGAGATGTTCGTCTGCTAGTAAATTAAACTGGGCAGCATTTTGTTGTTTGGGGTTGAGTAAAGCAAATTGCCGTGCTGTTAGTGACGCTTCTATCCATTTTTCATCTGCTGCTAAGGCGGCAACTTGAGCTTTGACTAAATCAGGCTGATTCGGATATAACACTGTTGCTTTTTCCAATACATCCAGTGCTTGTTTTGATTTATCTGATTGTTGCAAAACTGCTGCCAGTCGCAGATGCCCTGGAATAAATTGCGGATACTGCTCCACCAACAACTCCAGCGGTACCATCATTCTGGTATTGAGTTTTTGTTTTGCACCAGCTTCTGTTTCCCGCCAGTAAACTTGACCTGCTGGGGGTAGTTGAGCGGGAGCTAAAATCGGATCTGGATGTTTTTGCGTCTCGGTTGTGGTAGAAAAAGGATCTTTTGCCTGGCGATAGAGTTTTTCAGCTTCAGCAACTTGTCCTCCTAAATATAAGCGATCGGCTTGGCTCAATTTTTGCCGCCGCCGCATCACTTCTGCTAATTTTGATGACGTAGTTTCTAGCTTTTCTGTCTGCTCTGCTTTTGCTGGAGTGCGTGGCTTTGAGGAAATATAATATTTCGCTAATTGCTTGTCACGTAAGCTCCCCCCTTCGTTCCCCGAATTTTGCAAAGTTGGAAAGATCTGAGTTTCAATAGCGTTGGCGGATGAGTTTTCTTTAACTAGAACAGGTGCTGTCGGTTCTGCCAAAACAACTGGAACACTAGTTGACAGAATCGCTAAATTCAAGACTATGAGCAGAGGATTCCGGGAAGGGTTCATAGAGAGAATTTTTATTGTTGCCGATCTAATTTTCAGTCTAAGCAATTGTCAGCTTTTGGATGCTGGCAGTCTTTAAGTTAATTTTTATACCACTTATAATCAATAATTTTTGACTTGTTATCAAGCTCAAACTAGTAACAAGTTAAAATATTTAGATATAGTTAGTTTTTGTGTTGTTTTTAATACAAAAATAAATTGGGTGATCGAATGTAGTGGCAGCACAAAAAGCAAAGTTGATTTAGGCTCTGATAGATTTTGACTACGTTTGCCGATACTTTTATTGATATTGCGCCTATTTCCTGACAGCAGAGGCAGTTTCTTCGCCTTGCTCGAAAAAGCGATAACAATCTATTGATAATCTAAATGTAACCTCATCTAATCCGTGATGTAACCTGTTTTGCCTAAAGTTGCTACAGGTTTATTGTGCGTTGACGCTTAATAAAAATTTAATCATAACTTGCTATTGAACCAAAGGTGTTGATGGTATCTGTTGGGCAGCCTATAGCAGGACCAATAGATTTTTCAAAGTGGCGGCGCTTAATTCCAGTTCCAATGGTAGAGCTAAAAGTTAACAAAACTTTCTTGGAGGTTAATCGACGTAGTGTTAATGCAAGTGAGGAAAATTTCAGCCGTAGTCGCAACTGTGCTTTTGGTTTGCGGATTGGAACTGTCGGCTACAGCACAGCAGAAAAAACTGACAATCTATTCAGGGCGGGAAGAAAAAATCATGGCTCCCCTGATTGAGCAAGCAAAGAAAGCTTTGGGGATGGATATTGAAGTTCGCTATGGTGACTCAACTGCATTAGCGATCGCTTTAATCGAAAAAGGCAAAAATAGCCCTGCTGATATATTTTACGCCCAAAATGCTGGCTCTTTGGGTGCTATAGCCAAAGAAAACCTTACTGTGACAATCCCTGCTCAGTTATTGCAAAAAGTAGACGAGCAGTTTCGTTCGCCCACAGGACAATGGATTGGCATTTCTGGACGAGCGCGTGTAATTGACTACAATACCAAGCTGGTTAAACCTACCGAAATCCCTAACTCTGTAATGCAACTAACCGATCCGAAGTGGGGTGGTAAAGTCGGCTGGTCGCCTACCAACGGTTCTTTCCAATCTTTTGTCAGCGCCATGCGGATATTGCAGGGGG
>DATNQH010000386.1:0-24795 GCA_036704105.1 Leptolyngbyaceae cyanobacterium
AAGTAAAATTATGAATTATGAATTATGAATTATGAAACTTATTTATTTTCATCATTCAGCATTCATCATTTTTAAAGAATCTTCCGCCCAGTCAAGATTTCTCGCACTTCTAACATGGCGGAATAAGTTGGTAAAATATGCAGCGTTTCATCTGCTGGTGTTTGTTCTAATGCTGTAGCGATCGCTTCTTTCAAATCTTCTTTCACAATCAACTGTACGCCATTGTTAGCTTCAGGCTGACTGTAGCGCAAACGCAGCGCCAGATCGTAAACGCGATCGCCACTCACAACCAAGGTTCCACCCCGTTCGACTAACTTTTCCGTGTCCACATCCCAGATCCACGACACATCTGTCCCGTCTGGGATGCGATCATTCAACACCAGTAGTTTTGTCTGTCCCCCAGCTTGATTCACAGCCCGAATTGTTTCATTCATCCCCACAGGATTTTTAGATAACAGAATCCTTACGTGCTTGCCGTTAACTTCTAACTCTTCAGCACGTCCAAACGCTGCTTGGAAATTAGTTATAGTATCGCGGATGATTGCTTCATCCACACCGAGTTGTTGAGCAGCTAGTACTGCTGCTAAAGTGTTGTACTTGTTGTATAATCCAATTAGAATCTGCGGGTATTCATTACTATTAATAGCTAGCTGTCCTTTATGAAAGCCACAGCTAGGACAGTTATAATCCCCTAAATGAGAGAGGTAAACCCCTTTATACTCTAATGGGTGTCCGCAACTCGGACAATAAATTGAATCTACGGCATGAGGGATTTCATCCAGATACTGTTCTGGTTCGCTCAGCCCAAAGAATAAGACATTTTGACTGAGTTTTTGACCCAGAGAAGAAAGGGTAGGATCGTCAGCATTGGCAATGATCGCAGTTTCTGGCGGTAAGGGGGCGATCGCGTTTCCCCATCGCTGACTAATTGTATCAACCTCCCCATACCTATCTAACTGATCTCGAAACAGATTTAGACAGAGGATGATTCGGGGTTGTATCGGTTGCACAACCTTCGGTACTATATTCTCATCTACTTCCAGAATCGCGTAATCAGCCTGCAACCGTCCGATCGCGTTAGTATTTTCCAGCAGTGCAGTCATCAAGCCATTTTCTAAATTTGCTCCTGTAGCATTGTGGGTGACGCGCCAGCCTTTGTTTTCCAGCATGGTACGTAACAGCAGCGAAGTCGTAGTTTTGCCGTTTGTTCCAGCAATTAAAATCACACCCTGCTTAACTTGACAACTCAGCAGTTGTAACAAATTTGGCTGGATGCGACGAGCAATTTCCCCAGGTAATACGCTTGCTGCACCCAATCGCAGCGATCGCACGATAAAAGTAACCGTCTTTGCGGTTAAAACTGCTAAACCGAGTCGCAAGCGATCGCTCAGTTGAATTTTTTCCACCAAATCTTCACCCCTAGCACTGCTAAATCAACACACTCAGTATTACAGCATTGTTTTTTGCTTTTCGGGGAGTTGGTAATAAAACTAAGATATTTTCAAATGCGATCGCTAGCGTTAGCCAGGATTACTCATGAGCGCTCTTTAGTATTACGAAGCGATCGCAGTACTAAAGTAGGGTGCGTTAAGCTTTTACTGTAGCAGACTTTGAATTATACAACCTTGGTGCGCCATGCTACCACTTACACTTGTTTAAGTGGTAGGTAACACTCTCCTAAATTAGATTTGAGATTAATTTACCAAGGTATAATTTATGCTGACTGCTTAATATAAAAATTATAGATATGATTGTTGTCAGTATTAGTAAAATACTGTGATGTTGATAGTTCTGGGAAAACGTATGGCTGAAAGTTTTTGAGGCTTTTGTAGTCTTGCAGCGGCAGAATTTTATACTCTGGCATATCATTCCATCCTAAGATTAATATGCCGCCGTTGCGCAAAGATTGAAAACATTTAGTGAATGTTTCTTCTATGTCCTCTTTGTTATTTAATCCATACCCCAAAACTCCATTGCAGACAATCAAATCGAGGTAATTATTATTGAAATGAGCATCTATATTTTGAACCCCATCAGTGATGTGTCGTGTTGGGGAACCATATCTAGCTTTAGCTGGATCTATTTCTATTGTCCAATACTCTTGATCTTTAAAAATCTTTTTGTAATGCTTAGTGTACCAGTCACAACCGACAAAAAGGATTTTATGGAACTCTTCCTTAGTAATAAAATAAGGAATTATTACTTGTTCCAGCAGACGGCGATCTGCTGTGTCCATATATAGATCGAAGTCTAAAAAATGTTTGATATTAAAGCTTAACTGTTGTACTGGTTTATAAATATCAACTCCTAAAACAGGTTTAATTTTATCGCTTAGTTCGTATAGCTTTTTGCCAAGAGTGTTTTGCTTGCTCATTGAAGTTTTCATGATAACCGGGTGATGAGAATTAAACTAACACCCAATAACAATAACTTCTATAGGTAAAATTTTGATGTTATCTGGAAAACAAAATCCCTCCTTATTACTACACAAGTAGGAGTAAGGAGGGAATTTTTAATTTAAATTAACGTAGTTTACTGAACCGGACTCAGTTCTTTTTCTACCACATTAGGATTAGCTTCTGGGCTGTCAGCTTCAGAAGGCGGCACAACTTGCCAGAATTTCGGCAGATATTCCGACCAATTTTCTAGAATATGCTTAGCCTTAGAAGAACCAGTGCGATCGCTAGTAGCTCGGATCAAATCTTGCAGCTGCTTCTCCCCAGCAGGAGTAATCACTCGCTGCAATTTGACAATTTCGTGGTTCACTAAGGCTGGGAAATTACCCTCCTCATCCAAGAAGTAAGCTAAACCACCAGTCATTCCAGCACCGACGTTTCTGCCGACTTTACCAAGGACGACAATTACGCCTCCAGTCATGTACTCGCAACAGTGATCGCCCGCACCTTCAATTACAGCAGTACCTTTAGAGTTGCGAACAGCAAACCGTTCGCCAGCTAAACCGTTGGCAAATAAGCTTCCGCCAGTAGCACCATAAAGACAGGTGTTACCAATAATCACATTTTGGTCAGGTGCGTAAGTTGCAGAGGCTGGTGGTTTAATGACGATCTCCCCACCATGCATTCCTTTACCTACGTAGTCATTAGCTTCACCTTCTAACCTTAAAATCATGCCAGGGAGATTGAAAGCACCAAAGCTCTGACCTACACTACCAGTGAAGTTGAGGTTAATCTGCCCTTCAAAGCCACTGTTACCATATTGAGATGCGATCGCTCCTGCTAATCTAGCGCCAATCGTTCGATCTGTGTTAACTACTTTATGAGTTTTGGTAACACTAGACGAGTTGGAAATAGCTGCTTGAATGTCTGGATCGGCTAGTAATTGCTCATCTAGAACCACACCGTTGCTATGAACTGGTTCGTGGTTGAGCCAAGAGCGATCGCTCTTTGTATCGGGCAATTGAGTAATACAATCAAGATTTAGTGACTGAGTTTTTGTCAACTCAACATTCTCTCGCACTTTCAACAAATCGGCACGACCAAGTACTTCTGACAACGAACGATAGCCCAATTTTGCTAAAAGACTACGCACTTCTTCGGCAATAAAGCAGAAGAAATTGACTACGTGTTCTGGCATTCCTGGGAACCGCTGGCGCAAATCTTCACGCTGAGAAGCGACACCTACAGGGCAATTATTGGTGTGGCAAATCCGCGCCATAATGCAGCCTTCAGCGATCATAGCGATCGAGCCGAAGCCAAATTCCTCTCCGCCCATCAGTGCGCCCATCATCACATCCCAGCCGCTCTTGAAGCCGCCATCGACGCGGAGAATGACGCGATCGCGCAATTTATTGTCCATCAGCACTCGATGCACTTCTGTTAAACCCAATTCCCAAGGGCCACCAGCGTGTTTGATCGAGCTAAGCGGCGACGCACCCGTACCGCCATCGTGTCCGGAAACCTGAATAATGTCAGCATTGGCTTTAGCCACACCAGCCGCCACCGTGCCGATTCCAACTTCTGCAACCAGCTTTACCGACACCTGTGCTTTAGGATTAATCTGATGCAAGTCAAAGATCAGCTGCGCCAGATCTTCAATCGAATAAATATCGTGGTGTGGTGGTGGTGAAATCAGTGTCACCCCTGGCTTAGAGCGTCGCAACATGGCGATGTAAGGGCTAACCTTTTTACCAGGTAGCTGACCGCCTTCTCCTGGCTTCGCACCTTGGGCAATTTTAATTTCAATCTGCTTAGCATTCATCAGGTATTCAGGCGTAACACCAAAACGACCTGATGCTACTTGCTTGATTGCAGAAGAAGCTGTGTCGCCATTCCGCAATCCGTTCAGGTGAGGTAGAACTGGAGAATGACCCGTAGAATCGACATCATCAAGAACTTTGAAGCGAACTGGATCTTCGCCGCCTTCACCAGAGTTAGATCTGCCGCCAAGACGATTCATGGCGATCGCTAAAACTTCGTGAGCTTCCCGCGATAGCGCCCCCAATGACATCCCGCCAGTACAGAAGCGCTTGACAATTTCTGCTACTGGTTCCACTTCCTCTAAGGGGATCGAAGAACGATCCGATTGGAAATCTAACAGATCGCGTAATGCAGTAACTGGTCTAACTTGCAGATGCTTTTTGTAGACTTGGTAGTGATCGTAGTTTTGGGGAGCTGCTATAGCCTTGTGCAGTGACTTTGCCAGTTCGGGGCTGTTCATGTGATACTCGCCCCCCGGACGGTACTGGACAAAGCCAAAGTTTTCCAGCTTCTTAACTGTCAATTCCGGGAAGGCGCGTTGATGGAAAGATAGCACTTCAGTAGCCAGTTCGCTGATGCTTAAACCACCCAGCCTAGAGGTTGTGCCATAAAAGCCCACATCCAATAAATCTCGACCGATACCGATCGCCTCGAAAATTTGCGCTCCTTGGTAGCTGGATAGCAATGAAATTCCCATCTTAGACAGGATTTTCAATAGCCCTCCTTCTACTGCCTTGCGATAATTTTCTCTTGCCGAGTCTAAGCTAATAGCTGGAATTTTCCCGCGCTCCATGAACTGTTGCGTTTTCGGGTCTGACCACCAACTTTCTACAGTTGCTAATGTCAGATACGGACAAACTGAACTTGCGCCGTAACCGATTAAACAAGCAAAGTGATGCGTACTCCAGCACTGGGCTGTATCTACCACCAAAGAAGCTTTCATTCGCAGTCCTGCGCGGATCAGGTGGTGGTGTACTGCACCCACTGCCAACAGTGGTGGAATATAGGTATATTCAGTTCCGATGTTGCCTTCTGAGCGATCGCTTAGAATCAGAATTTTCTTACCACTTCGCACAGCATCAACCGCCGCCGCTTGCAATTTGCGCACAGCTTCTGCCAAACCTTGAGGCCCAGCAGCAATTTCAAACAAAGTTGATAACTCAGCGCATTCAAATCCCGACTGCTTGAGTGCTTCCAGTTCTGCTTCAATCAAGACGGGAGAACTCAGCTTTACTCTCTTAGCATATTCCGGCTTTGCTTGTAGTAAATTTCCTCTTCCACCAAGTTCCATCTTCAAAGACATCACCAAACTTTCCCGTAAGGGATCGATTGGTGGGTTTGTCACTTGAGCAAAGCGCTGCTTGAAGTAGTCATAGAGTAAGTGCGGTCTTTCCGACAATACCGCCAGTGGGATATCATCCCCCATACAGAAGGTTGGTTCTTTACCATCACTTGCCATTGGCTGAATCACCATTTCCACATCTTCTGTGGTGTAGCCAAAAGCAATTTGACGGCGGAGCAAAGAGGTTTTAGGTGCTAGGGGTTCGGGTAGAGGAGTGGTTGGGCTAGCTCCTCCATGATGTTCCGTATTCCCTACTACTAATTCCCGCTTCTGTTCTTGATTCTTCACCTTTAGTTCGACACGGTGTTGCTTCAGCCATTCACCATAGGGATGCTGTTTTGCAATCCGCTGCTTAATTTCCCAATTTTTCAGTACTTCTTGGGTTTCCAAATCAACGGCGATCGTTTGCCCAGGACCCAAGCGGCCTTTCTCCACGATGTCAGCTTCTGGTAGGTCTACAACCCCAGCTTCCGAAGCCACAATTACTAAGCCGTTCTTAGTTAGGCAATAGCGGGCTGGTCGCAAGCCATTGCGATCTAATGTTGCGCCTACTTTTTTCCCATCGCTAAATACCAGCAGCGCTGGCCCGTCCCAAGGCTCCTGAATTCCGCTGTAGTATTCGTAAAAGTCGACAATTTCGGGATACTTTTCTAAGTCTGGCTGATTCTGGTAAGCCTCTGGAACCATAATCATTAAGGCTTCCATTGGACTTCTGCCAGAGCGTACCAGTAACTCAAACACATTATCTAAAGTTGCTGAGTCACTGTTATCAATCTTGACAGTCGGCTTGAGCGCATCCAAATGGTTTTCCCATACAGGATGGTTTAAGTCTGCCTCGCGCGCCATCATCCAATTGATGTTACCCAGCAAGGTATTAATTTCACCGTTATGACCCAACAGGCGCATCGGTTGAGCCAGGGGCCATTTGGGCATGGTGTTAGTGCTAAAGCGACGATGGTAGACAGCGAAAGCACTCTTATAAGCTGGGTTGTTTAAATCTGTGTAAAACTCTCCTAATACCGAGGAGCGCACCATGCCTTTGTAGACAATTGTGCGACTGGAGAAGGAGCAAATGTAGAAATTCTCAATCTTAAACCGATCGCGCTGTTTCTCGGCTACTTTATGTATGCTCCGACGAACTACATACAACTGCCGCTCTAATTCATCTCCGGTTTTCTGTTGTGAGGCAACAACTACCTGTTCGATTTGAGGTTGGTTTTCCCGTGCTTGGATACCCAGCCGTTCGGGTTGTACCGGAACTACTCTCCAACCCAAAAGCTTCAGCCCTGCTTCAGCTACAACTTGCTCGACCACTTGACGGGCTGCGATCGCAAGTTGTGGATCTTGAGGTAAAAATACCATACCTACCGCACAATTTTCTTGTGGCGGTATTTTTACCTGCTGCTGTGTCATCCACTGATGCAACAATTCCCAAGGAATTGCGGTTAAAACACCAGCCCCATCACCAGAATCTAGGTCTGCACTACAACCGCCTCTATGTTCTAGGCACGTTAAAGCAGATAAAGCTGTCAACACTAGTTCATGGCTGGCCAAGTTTGAGCGGTTTGCAATGAAACCAACACCGCAGGCATCCCGTTCTTCTACTAACCATCTTGGGCCAGCATAAGGACTTAGCGGTTGAGAGTTTGCGTCTTTACTTTGCTGGATATTTGATTCTTGATTTTGATTCATGTGCTTGTTATCCATAGGCTTGTCCTACCTATTGCTCTTACTAAGTATTGGCAGATATATTACTTGTGGTTAATTCTGGAGAGAACTGTTAAAACAGAACAGACAGATGCAATACCAGAAAGAAAAAATTATTAAATTTTCTTTAAACTTGCTCTTGTTCGATTCAATGTTGAATAAGCTCGGTTGACAAGGCAAGGGTGAGTCAGATTTTTCTGCCTTCCTGTTAACTTCATTTTTAGCCTTGACTTACTTCTCAAGATTTTTGCTGCCCTAAGTCGTAATTTTTGCATTTACAGATTTTTACTTATATTACGGTGTACTTCATGGCACACCAACAATTCTGCCTTTAATTCTTCCACTTAAAAATGGATATTGCCAGCCCTCACAGTGTTGTTGCCTGCTTTAATCCTTGCTTCAGTGTCAAAGATTAAAGCTTACCCAGCTTTTGCCATTGCTATGCTCGCTCGGCAATTGAGTACTGCTTTGATCGAATACCCATTGACAATTACCGACTGCGACATTGACATCAGCAGCTAAGATTGATTGTTCACTGCCAAAATAGTCAAGGCGGTAAGGAGCGATTGCGCACTCACCGATAACCCTATTACCCCTATCAACTTTTAACCAGGTTTTTTATTTTATATGTTTAAATTCCTGGCAAGGCTTAACGCTCCTTAATAGGGTAACAGTAGCCGCAATAAGCCACTACTATCATTATGACGTTAACAGCCCAAAGAAAAGTCATTACTTTTTAACTTTTGATCAAAAGTTTCGTGTGCTACATTAACTCATGCTGAAATTTGGGAGTAAAAAACTCTCTTTGTTAGACTCGCTGCGAACAATGAGCCATAAATGCTGGAGAAAGGCGGAAGGTGGTAGATATCAGGTAGAACTGAAATTACTCTTTCAGCCTGCCAAAACAATTCTGTCGCTGCTAACAACTTCATTATGGTTAGCATCGGCAAATACTGGCATTGCTCAACCCTCACCTGTAAGGATACCAGCAAAACCGCAAGTTTACTCAAATTCTGCTCCTAGCGCCACATCAACACCAGATCTACTTGGCTCTGGCAAGCAAATCTCCTTAAATGGTCGGACATTGAGCGCTGCTTGGCGGCAGTGGAATTTAGATCGAAAGACAGGCAAGGTACAAACTGCGATTAATGATACAGGATTGATGCAACTTGTGGGAGCAGAGTTGTTAAACACGAGAAATACGGCAAAACAGCCAATAGTGTGGTTTTCTCCCTCGACTCCACCACTTATGTTGGATAGCTGGCAGAGTGAAATGTATCGCTATTTGAATGTGACACAGTTGGCGACTGTGGCAGGTTGGCAAATGCTTGTTGATGGTGACACGCTGCGAATCACGTTGCCAGCAGCTAGAGTGAAAGGAATTCGACAAGGTAAGCAAAAGGAGGGCGATCGCATTGTAGTTGACTTAGACCGCCCAACTCCCTGGCAAGTAACTCAACAACAGCCAGCAGCTAAACCCAAAATTCCTGATGTCGAACTTCTAGACGATCCCAATTCTAAGAAGCTAGCATCCCCCAAGCTCGAATGGGTAGTGACAATTGATGCCACACTTGAGGAGACAGCAATACCAGGTACCCCCACATCAATATCAAATCTAGAACTGAAAGCAGAACCCAACCTGACTACTATCCACCTCAGTTTACCAGTTGGCGTGTCTCCTCGTATTAGCTCGTTAGCCAACCCCTACCGAATAGTAATCGATCTGCGATCAGATGCGATGGTAGAGCGCGATATTCTGTGGGCAGCAGGCTTGCGCTGGCGACAACAATTTGTCAAACTGGGAAGCGATCGCTTTCCCGTCGTCTGGCTGGAAATTAATCCCCGTAATGTCGGTGTCACGCTCAAACCAATTTCAACTGAAACTAATAGCTTAATTGGAACTGCTCCGATTCTCCAAACGGCTCAAAGCAATTTGGCGGCGGCGGCGATTAATGGTGGATTTTTTAATCGCAATAACAAGTTACCTCTAGGTGCAATTCGGCAGGACGGCCGTTGGTTATCAAGTCCGATTCTCAACCGAGGTGCGATCGCGCTGAATGACTCTGGAGAAATAAAAATCGGTCATCTCAGTTGGCAGGGAAATATCATTACCTCTTCTGGGCAAATCCCGATTTCAAGTTTCAATAGTGGTTACGTCTCTTCAGGTACTGCCCTCTACTCCAGCAATTGGGGTTCTACCTATACTCCTTTAATCGACAATGAAGTAATTGTAGCCATACAAAACGAGCGAGTTACTGCTCAACTACCTGGAGGTGTTGCGGGTAAAACTGCTTTTCCGATACCGCCCAATGGTTATTTATTAGCTATTCGAGCTACCAATGTCGCTAATTTCCTCCCAGTTGGTACACTAGTCCGCGAAGAAAGCGCTACTATCCCAGCAGACTTTGCTCGTTACCCACAGATTTTAGGCGCGGGGCCTCTGCTAGTAAAAAATGGCTTGTTTGTGCTTGATGGCAAAGCTGAAGGATTCAGCGATGCTTTCATCCGCCAAACAGCGGTACGCAGTGCTATTGGTACGACCCCAGCAGGTAAGGCGATCATTGCTACTATTCACAATCGTGTTGGGGGATCTGGAGCTACCTTAGCCGAAACTGCCAAAATTATGCAGTTGCTGGGGTGTGTGGATGCCCTAAATCTTGACGGCGGTAGTTCTACGAGTCTTTACTTAGGCGGTCAACTGGTGGATCGCTTACCTGTCACTGCTGCGCGCGTCCACAATGGTCTTGGTATTTTCCTTCAGCCTCGTCCTTCTGAGCGATTTACACCAGTGAAAAAAGCTACACATACGAGTAATTAATTAAAGTTTTAATAAAGCTTGTACATTGGTGATGAAGACTTGATGTACCGGATGCCAAATGCCATATTTACTGATGACAATTATCAGTAATTTGCTATCTTTGGCTATGGTTAGACTAATTTAGTTATTTTTTCGGTTAGTACCACAACTCTATTTTTTGTCAGTAGTTCACAATTTTTTGGCAGCGCCATTACAGTTTTCAGGAGATAAAATATATGGTTCAGGCTCAAGAAACTTCGCAAGCGCCCGTTCTACCGATCCCATCAAATGTTGCACCTAGAAGTATTGCCGCTACAGAATTAAGACCTTGGGGTTCTTTCACTGTATTAGAAGAAGGGCGAGGATATAAGATTAAGCGAATTGAAGTCAAGCCCGGACACCGCCTTAGCCTGCAAATGCACCACCATCGCAGCGAACACTGGATTGTTGTCTCTGGAACAGCCAAAGTGGTTTGCGGCGGCGAAGAAATAATGCTCAGTAACAATCAATCTACTTATGTACCTCAGTGTACTAATCATCGTCTAGAAAACCCTGGTGTAATTCCCTTGGTTTTGATTGAAGTCCAAAATGGCGAATACCTGGGCGAAGATGATATTGTGAGATTTCAAGACGATTACGCACGCAATAAGTAAGAGCAGGGGAAGCAGGGGAAGCACCGGAAGCACGGGAAGCAGGGGAAGCACGGGAAGGTGAGGGAGATGAATAATTAAATATTCTGACTCCTGACTCCTGACTCCTGACTCCTGGCTCCTGACTCCTAATATTTTCAAACTAAGCGATGATTCAACTCAGTCCATCTGCTGTTAAAGAAATCCAACGGTTGTTGTCAAAGCAGAATAAGCCAAATGTTTTTTTCCGTTTACAGGTTCAATCTGGCGGCTGCTCTGGCTTGTTTTACGATATTGGTTTTGACGAAGCGATCGCATCTGACGATTCTGTTTTTAACTGTACGGGCATTTCTGTAGTAGTAGATGCCACTAGCTGCGATTACGTTAAAGATTTGAGACTAGATTTTTCAGAAGATTTGATGGGCGGTGGTTTTCGCTTTTATAACCCGCAAGCGATCGCAAGTTGTGGCTGCGGCAACTCATTCTCGGTGAGTGAAAATTAGATCGCAAAACTTTTAACTTTGACATAAAATAAACAAAAACGGTAAAATCATAGATCGTTAAATTTAAAGCGGCCAAAAACCACTCGCTGTAACTCATGCCAACAATACAGCAGCTAATTCGCAACGAGCGTCAAATAGCTAGCAAGAAAACCAAATCTCCAGCTCTAAAGCAATGCCCGCAACGACGGGGCGTTTGCACGAGAGTCTATACAACCACGCCGAAAAAACCTAATTCAGCTTTGCGGAAAGTCGCAAGGGTGCGTTTAACTTCTGGCTTTGAAGTAACAGCTTACATTCCCGGTATCGGTCACAACCTACAAGAACACTCAGTCGTAATGATTCGGGGTGGTCGGGTTAAGGACTTGCCAGGAGTGAGATATCACATTATTCGTGGTACCTTGGATACCGCTGGAGTCAAAGACCGCCGTCAAGGTCGCTCCAAATATGGAACGAAAAGACCAAAGAAAGCATAAACAATAGTCCTTAAACAGATTAAAACCCTGCTGTTAAAAGCGAAAGGCAGCAGGATAAAGTTTATGCCAAATACTTGAGAACTTAGGTGAATGGTACAGATAACGAATCTGACCAAAAGGCAAGGATTGTAGGCATTATTGAGGTTATCAGTCCTCTGGTACTACAGTTTCGGCATTATGCTAGATATTGTAGGTTTGTCCACTTGCTTAAAGCCAGTAAACTAAGCAAGTCACCAAGGTTTGCCCAAGTAGAATTTCACTATTTCATTTCATTTTCAATCCAATTGTTGCCAAATAACTCAAAGGCTCACTTATGTCTCGTCGTACTGTAGCGCAAAAGCGCCCTGTTCCCCCCGACTCCGTGTATAACAGTCGCCTCATTAGCATGATGGTGCGACGAGTAATGCACAGTGGTAAGAAATCAATTGCCACCGGGATTATTTATGATGCCATGAAAACCATCGAAGAGCGGACAGGTTCAGATCCGCTTGAAGTTTTTGAAAGAGCAGTGCGGAATGCAACGCCTCTAGTAGAAGTGAAAGCACGCAGGGTGGGAGGGGCTACCTACCAAGTACCAATGGAAGTTAGATCCGAGCGGGGTACAGCTCTTGCACTGCGGTGGCTGATACAATTTTCAAGACAACGCTCTGGTCGAACAATGTCTGGGAAATTGGCTAACGAACTTATGGATGCAGCCAACGAAACTGGAAGTGCGATTCGTAAACGCGAAGAAACCCACCGTATGGCTGAAGCGAACAAAGCCTTTGCTCACTATAGGTACTAAAGGTTCGCCAAAACAACAGTCATATGTTGGGGCAGAAACTAATGCCGACAAATCCGCAAATCTATAGGACGGTTTACCGTAAAGTATAGAATTTTAACAGATAGTAACATAGAGATACCTACGGCAAAGACTTTAAGGAGGTAGCTGTGGCACGTACCGTTCCGCTGGCAAAAGTGCGCAATATCGGAATTGCGGCGCATATTGATGCGGGCAAGACTACAACAACAGAACGAATTCTGTTTTATTCGGGAATCATTCACAAAATGGGTGAAGTCCACCAGGGGACATCAGTCACCGACTGGATGGAACAGGAACGGGAGCGAGGAATTACGATCACAGCTGCTGCAATCAGCACCAGTTGGAAAGAACACCAAATTAACATTATTGATACACCGGGTCACGTTGACTTCACAATTGAAGTCGAACGTTCGATGCGGGTATTGGATGGTGTAATTACAGTCTTATGCTCGGTAGGTGGTGTACAGCCTCAAACAGAGACAGTTTGGCGGCAAGCAGATCGATATAGAGTACCGCGCATCGTCTTTATCAACAAGATGGATCGCACGGGAGCAGATTTCTTCAGAGTATACAACCAAGTACGCGATCGCCTCAGAGCTAACGCAGTCGCAATTCAACTGCCAATCGGCAGCGAAACTGAATTGCGGGGAATTGTTGACTTGGTAAGGATGCGCGCATACATTTACAACAATGACCAGGGAACGGATATTCAGGAAACTGACATTCCGGCAGAAATGCAAGAACTGGCAGATGAGTATCGCACCAAGCTAGTTGAAGCTGTAGCAGAAACAGACGAAGCTCTAATTGAGAAATATCTCGAAGGCGAAGAACTGACAGAAGCTGAAATCCGCAAGGGTTTACGTCAAGGAACGACGGCAGGGACGATTGTACCCCTGTTATGCGGTTCTGCCTTTAAAAATAAAGGCGTACAACTGTTACTTGATGCGGTAGTAGATTATCTACCAGCTCCAACTGAAGTGCCTGCGATTCAAGGCACGACACCTAATGGCGAGATTGTAGAGCGCCATGCAGACGACAACGAGCCATTGTCAGCGCTTGCCTTCAAAATTATGGCAGATCCCTACGGTCGCCTTACCTTTGTTCGCGTCTATTCTGGAGTGCTGAAGAAGGGTAGCTACGTTTTGAACGCTACTAAGGACAAGAAAGAACGAATTTCTCGCTTAGTGGTGTTGCGGGCAGATGAGAGGATCGATGTGGATGAAATGCGGGCGGGCGATTTAGGGGCTGCTTTAGGGTTGAAAGACACCTTGACAGGCGATACGCTTTGCGACGACAACGCTCCAGTAATCCTAGAATCTCTGTTCATCCCAGAGCCAGTGATATCGGTAGCTGTAGAACCGAAAACCAAGCAGGACATGGACAAGCTGTCCAAAGCACTGCAATCACTGTCTGAAGAAGATCCTACCTTCCGGGTACACGTCGATCAAGAGACAAACCAAACCGTAATTGCCGGAATGGGAGAGCTACACCTAGAAATTCTGGTAGACAGAATGCTACGAGAATTCAAGGTAGAAGCTAACGTCGGTGCGCCACAAGTAGCTTATCGTGAGACTGTTCGCAAACCTGTCAGAACTGAAGGTAAGTTTATCCGCCAAAGTGGTGGTAAAGGACAGTATGGTCACGTCGTGATCGAACTGGAGCCAGGAGAGCCAGGGACTGGTTTTGAATTCGTCTCCAAAATCGTTGGTGGTACCGTACCCAAAGAGTATATTGGACCAGCCGAGCAGGGAATGAAAGAAACCTGTGAATCAGGTATTCTAGCAGGATATCCAGTAATCGATCTCAAAGCTACACTGGTAGACGGTTCCTACCACGACGTAGATTCGTCTGAAATGGCTTTCAAGATCGCTGGCTCAATGGCGATTAAGGACGCAGTGATGAAAGCGAATCCTGTCCTATTAGAGCCTATGATGAAAGTCGAGGTGGAAGTTCCCGAAAACTTCCTTGGGGATGTAATGGGAGACCTCAATTCTCGTCGCGGTCAAATTGAAGGAATGGGATCTGACCAAGGCCTGGCCAAAGTGACAGCCAAAGTTCCATTGGCAGCAATGTTTGGCTATGCTACGGATATCCGTTCTAAGACCCAAGGCAGGGGCATCTTCTCGATGGAGTTTAGCCACTACGAAGAAGTGCCTCGCAACGTGGCTGAAGCAATTATTGCTAAAAGCAAAGGGAACGCATAAGGGAGTGGCGAGTAGCGAGTAGCGACGAAGGAGTGGTAAATAATCAAACACTTAATCCTCGTGACTTTGCTCAAAACTCTTCTTAAGTAAATTTAAACTCAAACTCACAAAGACTCTCATGGCACGCGCAAAGTTTGAAAGGAATAAACCCCACGTCAACATTGGTACGATTGGTCACGTAGATCACGGTAAAACTACGCTGACAGCAGCAATCACGATGACCTTGGCTGCTTTGGGTCAAGCTAAGGCTAAGAAGTACGATGAGATTGATGCAGCACCTGAAGAAAAGGCACGAGGCATCACAATCAATACCGCTCACGTAGAGTATCAAACAGAACAACGTCACTACGCACACGTAGACTGCCCCGGACACGCTGACTATGTGAAAAACATGATCACTGGTGCGGCGCAGATGGATGGAGGCATCCTCGTAGTGTCTGCTGCTGATGGTCCCATGCCACAAACACGGGAGCATATCCTGTTGGCTAAGCAGGTAGGCGTTCCTAACATCGTTGTCTTCTTGAACAAGAAAGACATGGTGGACGACGAAGAACTGCTGGAACTGGTGGAACTGGAAGTGCGAGAACTGCTGAGTTCTTATGATTTCCCAGGCGATGATATTCCCATTGTTGCTGGTTCAGCACTGCAAGCTTTGGAAACAATGATCGGCAATCCTGCAACTAAGCGGGGTGACAATGAATGGGTCGATAAAATCTACGAATTGATGGATGCTGTAGACTCCTACATCCCCACACCAGAACGGGATATAGATAAGCCCTTCTTGATGGCGGTAGAAGACGTATTCTCAATTTCCGGTCGTGGAACTGTAGCCACTGGTAGAATTGAACGCGGCAAAGTCAAAGTTGGCGAAACTGTAGAACTGGTTGGCATTAAAGGTACTCGTAGCACTACAGTTACGGGTGTGGAAATGTTCCAGAAAACTTTGGATGAAGGGATGGCTGGGGATAACGTCGGCGTACTGCTCCGGGGTTTGAAGAAGGAAGAAATTGAGCGTGGTATGGTACTGGCTAAGCCCGGTAGCATCACTCCTCATACCCAGTTTGAATCTGAAGTGTACGTGCTGACAGACAAAGAAGGCGGTCGGAAGACCCCATTCTTCTCTGGCTATCGTCCTCAGTTCTACGTGCGGACAACAGACGTAACTGGCACAATTACAGCATTTACCGCAGATGACGGTAGTGAAGCTGAAATGGTGATGCCAGGCGATCGCGTCAAAATGACTGTAGAACTGATCAACCCAATTGCGATCGAGCAGGGAATGCGTTTCGCTATTCGTGAAGGCGGTCGCACTATTGGTGCTGGTGTAGTCTCTAAAATTGTCAAATAGAACTGCAATTCAATGAATAAGAGCAGAAAAGCCCTGCAAAACAGGTAAAATGCTTTTCTGCTCTTTCTGTGTCCTTATTTAATCTCAATTAATCAGAACCAAGAAAACTTAAAATGGCAACTCTTCAGCAGCAAAAAATTCGCATTCGCCTCCAAGCTTTTGACCGCCGCTTGCTTGATACCTCTTGCGAGAAGATTGTAGATACAGCAAACCGGACTAATGCCACAGCTGTCGGCCCAATTCCTTTACCAACCAAGCGCCGAATTTATTGCGTCTTGCGATCGCCTCACGTAGATAAAGATTCACGCGAACACTTTGAAACTCGTACCCACCGCAGAATTATTGACATTCATCAACCTTCTTCCAAAACCATTGATGCACTGATGAAACTCGATCTACCTGCGGGTGTAGATATTGAGGTCAAATTATAACGAATACTGTGAAGTGCTGCATCGCGTCTGACTCAACTCGAAGAAAAGATAAATAAAGAACTGGTGATGCCACACTTGAGGGAAGGAGATCCGTTAAAGTAAAGACAGAACGCGCAGTTACAGTTTCTACTGATAGACGATGACATCTTCTTCCCAAATAGCGGTGCGAGAACTTCCACTATTTCCATTGCCAGAGGTAGTTCTGTTTCCCAACCGACCCCTACCTCTGCATATTTTTGAGTTTCGCTACCGGATTATGATGAACACAATTCTGGAAAGCGATCGCCGCTTTGGGGTGTTGCTTTGGAACCCCGTACAAGGTGAACCAGCCAAAGTAGGATGCTGTGCTGAAATTATTCAGTATCAGCGCTTACCAGACGATAGAATGAAGGTAATAACCCTAGGGCAGCAGCGATTTCGTGTCTTGGAATATGTGCGCGAAAAGCCCTATAAAGTGGGTTTGGTGGAATGGATTGAAGATAGTCCGCCAAAAAAAGATTTGAAAAGTTTGGCAACAGAAGTAGAACAACTGTTGCGAGATGTGGTACGTCTTTCAGCTAAGTTAACCGAACAAAACATTGAGCTACCAGAGAATATCCCCGATTTGCCTACAGAACTGTCTTATTGGGTAGCAAGTAATCTTTATGGTGTAGCAGCAGAGCAGCAGACATTGCTAGAGATGCAGGATACTGCAGATCGCTTAGAGCGGGAAGCAGACATTCTCAAGTCTACTCGCAATCACTTGGCAGCTCGGACTGTACTTAAAGATACTTTTAATTAGGGCAAAGGCTGAATGATGAATGATGAATGATGAATTTAGCATTTAGCATTCAGCATTGATAATTTTTTCTAGCTTGTAACCTTTAAAATGTTGTAACTACCAAAAATTTTTAGGACCTCGGTGTAGGCAGATAATTCTGCTAAAGCCGATCCAACAGTTGCAGAATTAGTATCACCTTCTAAATCTATAAAGTAAAGGTATTCGCCAAGCGATCGCTTAGTGGGGCGAGACTCAATTCTGCTGAGATTTATATCTCGTTGGGCAAACACTTGCAGAGGTTTCACCAGCGCTCCTGGTATATTCTTAGGTAAACTAAAAGCCAGTGAAGAATGGCTGCCGAGTTTAGAGGTATAGTTAATAGTTTGAGGCTGTTCCCGACTTACTACCCAAAAGCGAGTGCAGTTATCGGCATAATCATTAATACCACTGGCTAAGATAGGTGAATTGTAAAGTCGAGCTGCACGTTGGGATGCGATCGCACCAGCTTTTGTATCCTTTTCTAAATGCTGTAGCGCCTCAGCAGTTGAATTGGTAGGAATTAATTCTACTTGCGGCATAAACTGCGCTAACCATAGCTGACACTGTGCTAAAGCCTGTGGGTGAGAATATACTGTTTGGATAGCCTCCAAGCTTTGAGCATGAGAGAGCAGCGCGTGGGCAATTGGCAACACCAGAGCCAGTTGAATTTTCAAAGCATCCAGTTGCCACAGCAAGTCTAATGTGACAGTAACACTCCCTTCAATCGAATTCTCTACAGGCACGACAGCTAAATCGACTTGAGCTTGTGCAACAGCCTTAAGAGCTAGGGCAATGCTGGGATATGGATGTAAAATTGCTTCCTGTCCGGTTTCCTGTTGCACCGAATTGGCATAAGCCAGAGCAGCTTGTTCTGTATATGTGCCAGAAGGCCCTAAATGTGCAATGCTTACGGTCATGACATTTTGCTCTTTATTTGCCATCGGTCTAATCATATCTTGCACTGTCGTAAGTAAGAAGGTGGTTTTAAGACTATTTATAAAACCCGTAATCTATAAACAATGGCTGTTTCACTTACCGCTCTTCTTACAATTGGAGGAGGCGACCTCTCTTATGCAAAGCTGCAAGCGTTGCGACTTATCACTTACGACTTATTTTGCTCACTCCCCGTTACAAACCACCGTTAAATTAATCTAAGTTCCAACTGTGATGTTTTAGGAGCAACCCAACTAATAGCACCCAGACTACTTGACTCAATTAAAACCCAGCTAGCAAAACTCACTAATAGCCACTAAGGTGCAATTGCTACTTGTTGTTGAAGAATTAATCTCTGTGCTAAAGCGATCGCACTCCTGCCAAAATAATACATCCCAGTGCGTTGACATTTGGCTTACTATCAATATCAATCCCGAATAAACTTACTAAAAAACTTATAAAAGTAACTAAAACCCACTACATACAGAAACTGCATCCTATCTTCGTTTGTGTAATTACATCTGTGTTGCAAAGGAATTTTTGCCCTTCAACACTGGTAGATTTACTCACATCTTACTGTTTCAAATCATCCTGAAGCAAGTTTGTAAGATTTTGACCCCGTGTCAACCAGCTTCGGTTTCTCTTCCCCAAAAAGCGATCGCTCTTTGAGGGAGATTTTTTTTACAATTATTTATGCTAGTTTACAGTTAGGAAAAAGTTATTAACAATTACTTAACTTTAGCTGCAACTTCCTAGTACTATAAGCACACTGATTAAAAAAGATTAAGAATAGTAAATAGGTATTATTACAATGATGTCTACTCGGTTTGCTGCCTCCCAGTCAGTGGAAATTACTGTTCCAGAGCAACCTATTCCCATTCAGCACTACCTGCGCCAGCCCCAACGTCTAGTTAAAGCTTTGGTTGACCCCAGCCGCATCGAGCAGTTGGATGAGGAAGTTTTTCGGTTGAGATTACGCCCACTGACGTTTATGGCGTTGAGCATTCAACCAACCGCAGACTTGAAAGTGTGGGCAGAACCAAATGGTACTGTTCATTTGCAATCGCGTTCTTGTGAAATTCTAGGCATCGATTACATTAACCAGCGCTTTGCTCTCAATCTCGAAGGGTATTTGTCTCCTTGTGAAAGCAACGGTGTGACTATCCTCAAAGGTAAAGCTGACTTAAAAGTAGAAGTTGAACTACCACTACCATTTTCACTGACTCCTAAGCCAATTGTAGAAGCTACAGGTAATGGTCTGCTCAAAAGTGTTCTATTAACGATTAAGCAAAGATTGCTGCAACAGCTTCTAGATGACTATAAAAACTGGGTGAGCGATAATTCTTCAGTCACAAGCTTACAGCAGGGTTCAGTACTACCTTTGATAAATGCTGAATGATGGATGCTGAAGGATAAAGGCTGAAAAATTTAACTTCATACTTCATCCTTTATACTACATACTTTTCAAGCCCCTCGTTTGGCAAGGACGAAAAGACATCCGATGCAAAGGTGAGGGGCCATATTCTTGTAGCGCCACAAGATGTTTCGGTGTTCCATAACCTTTGTTAGCGATCAAGTCGTACATGGGATACTTGTCGGCAAAGCGAACAATCAACTCGTCACGCCAGACTTTAGCGACAATACTAGCACTAGCGATCGCCAGCGATCTTTCGTCTCCCTTCACCAGAGTTTGTTGTGGGATTGACAAATCTTTGAGCGTTTGATTGCCATCAATCAAGCAAAGCTCAGGCTGCACTTTAAGTTTAAGCACAGCCCGCCTCATGGCTAACAGCGACGCTTGCAAAATATTTATCCGATCAATTTCGGCAGTTGAAGCAAAACCAATTTTCCAATCCTTAGCTACCTGACAAATTTTTACTGCTAACTTGCGGCGGCGATCACTTGACAATTTTTTACTATCTCGGATTTGCGCTGCCAACAGTTCTGGTAGCGCCGACGGCGGTAAAATTACTGCTGCTGCTACCACAGGACCAAACAAAGATCCTCGCCCTACTTCATCCACACCAGCGATTAAAATCGAGTGTCCACAGCTAAGTGCTGTGTCAAAGTCCAGGGTGATGTACTCAGTTTTCATCACTGTGTAGTGAGTAGGGAGTAAAAAATTATTAATTTGAATGATGAATTATGAATTAAAAACCTTCAGCCTTCATCATTCAGCTTTGATCGTTCATTCTGACTTTTGTAGGAGCGGGTTTTACTTTCATGTCATATCTAAAGATATGCAATTAAACCCGCCCCTACTGACTCTTCATTACTCCTCCATGCTGTTTTCAGTTGCGGAGGAACGACGACGACGACGACGAGCTGGCAACGTGCTAGCAGGTTCACTCTCATTCGTTGTGGTAGCAGCAGACGACACCTCAGTAGTAGCGTCTGGTAAAGATTCCGCTGGAGGATTAGAAGATTCCGCCAGAGTGTCAAAAGATTCCGCCGGAGGATTAAAAGATTCCGCCAGAGCGCCAAAAGATTCCGCCGGAGAAACAAAGGACTCTGAAGGAGAATCAAAAGATTCCGCCAGAGTGTCAAAAGATTCCGAAGCAGAAACAACGGGCGAAACCGTGTTGTAGGTTTCCACCTCTCCTACTTCATTAGTTAACGTAGGCGCAGGCGTACTGTTTTCACTCACAGTACTAGTATCCGGAACTTGCCCAGGCAGAGTTACATGAACGATAACAGATTTGGGATTTTTGACTTCTCGGTTCAAGCGCACCAACGGGGAAACTCCCATTAAAGCGTAAACATCCTGTTCCTCTGGTGTCATTTCCACATAAACGGTTTCCGGCGGTTCTATAACAGGTTTGACTGGTTCTGGTTTCGTCGGTCTAACCCGCTCAGGTTTTTCTATCCAACCAACCTTACTATTTACCGACAAAGGCAAATCTGATGTCGGCACTTCTGGTTCGGCTTCTATTTCTGCTTCTCGATCGCTCAGCAAAGTGAGTTGATGAGTGGAAGGCATCCGAGGCTCTTCTTTCGCCACTACATCACCTAATCCCACACGGCGGCGGCGGCGGCGGCGATTGTTATTTGCATCCCCAAGCTCTTGATAGCTGGGATGATTCATCAGATTGAGGTCTTGCTGCTCGTTATCTAAATCATTATTGAAAGCTTCCCCTACTCCCACATAGGTTTCTCGTGGTTCGGTGAAGCGGTTGGATGGAATCACGCGGGGGGTTTCCCTGGCTGCTGGAACTGGCACAGACCATTCTGGTTCTCGTGGCATTGCCAAACTATCGCGATCGCGTTCTTCCCCTTCCCCTGGTAGGTGTACTACGTGCCCTAAGCCACCACAGGTGGGGCAAGTGCGACCAAATAACTCATAGATGTTTTGACCTTGACGCTTACGAGTCAGTTCGACCAAACCGAGTTCGGATAGTTGAGCAATTTGCGGTCTGGCTTTATCTGCTCTCAGGGCTTTGTTAAAGTGTTCTAGCACTTGTAGCTGATCTCGACGCGATTCCATGTCAATGAAATCTACGATGATCACTCCCGCCAGATTGCGCAAGCGCAGCTGACGCGCGATTTCTGTAGCTGCTTCGCAGTTTGTCCACAAAACAGTTTCTCTAGCGGTGGCAGAACGAGTAAACGAGCCTGAGTTAACATCTATTACTGTTAAAGCTTCAGTCGGCTCAATGATGACGTAGCCACCAGAAGGTAGATCGACTCGTGGTTTTAAAGCTTCACGAATTGCCGCATTAATGCGGAAGTATTCCAAAATCGAAAAGCGATCGCGGTGATGATCGATCAACAGTCCCTGTGGTGATTGCCCTCCACTCCAATTCATCAAATACTGCTTCACCCGCCTCAGCCCAGTATTGGAATCAACTACGATCCGATTTACGTCTGAGCCGTACATATCCCGCAGGACTCGCTGGATGAAATCATCGTCGCGGTTGAGCAAAGCAGGCGGTCGCATCGATTGCGCTTTTAGCTGAATCTCCTCCCATTGTTTCTGTATCGCCTCTAAATCTTCAATAATCGCATCTTCTGGTTTCCCTTCAGCTTCTGTGCGAATCAGCAAACCCATGCCAGCGGGTTTAATTAGGATAGCCAGAGCGCGCAAGCGGTTGCGTTCGTTTTCATTTTTTATCCGCTGCGATAAATTCACACCTCGCCCATATGGCATCAGCACTACATAGCGACTCGGCAAGGTAATGTTACCCGTCAGCCTGGGGCCTTTATTTCCCGTTGGCTCCTTCATTACTTGCACCAGCACTTTCTGTTGTGGCTCCAACAGTTCGGTAATTGCCCCGGCGGTGCGCTTGCGCTTCAACGGTCCTAAGTCAGTTACATGAATAAAACCATTACGTTCTGGGTCACCAATATTGACAAAAGCCGCATCTATCCCAGGTAATACATTTTCAACTACACCTAGGTAAATATCACCAATTTGGTGTCGCCCTGTGGCAACTACGAGTTCTTGAATTTGATCTTCTGAAAAAACAGCAGCAATGTGATGCTGCTCCGCGATAATAATCTGTTTTGGCATTCAATTCCCTCAAAAATTCGCAGCATCAACAGCTTTGAGGAATCTCTCGCTTTGATTAACCGTAGGTAGGCGCTGCTTTTAATAGATATTGCGCTTACCAAGCTCAAGCGCGAAAAGCTATTTATGCTCGCAGCCTGGAAATACAAATCATTTTCAGCACTGCTACATATAGTAGAGAGCTTCCAGCAAAGAAGCAATTGCAGTAGGTTTTCAATGCAGCATCCCGTCCTTTGTTTCGGGCAGGAGCATCATCTTTAATTACAGACACCTAGAAAAGCCTGCTGCACCTATTATTGGTTAATGAATCACTTTTAGCGACCAGAGATAGCGTTATCAATCCGCCTTAGCTTCTGTGCAAAAGAATAGTCAAAATCACTCTTCAGTTGTCTTCGCTATAATTCCTGAAATTCAGGAGAGTGAACTCTATTAACCAATGCGGCGCAAGAAAATTCCTGTTGAATTAATTTTAACTCAAGCTTGAGAAAAAGCAATCTAGTCGCTGATCGCGCTTTAGTTGGTCGCAAGTGTAAGGATGAAGGATAAAAGATAAAAATTAAATTTCCTATTCCTAATTCAGATTTAACACTGCTATGAACGGGCCGCTCGATTGTACAGACGCGATATATCGCGTCTGTACTTCCCTAATCCCTATTCTCTGACTGCTTCGAGTAGCAATCTATTGCGGTGGATGTGAAGCAGTTGAAATTCCACTTGGGCAACTTGCTCTAACATATAAGTGGCGTGTTCTGGTCGCAGTTTATTGCCATCCTGCTGGCAACTGCCTAAACAACGCAAAATAACTGAGTCATTATCTTCGCTACTACTGCGATTTTTAGGTTCAACTACTTCTAGCTCAAATAAGCGATCGCGCAAATTTACCATTTGCGTCTTGCCAGATTTTGTTGTCTGCTCCCACCAGATAGTATCTAAATCCTTAACTTTTTCCACCCATTCTTGCCATTGCACCAAGTTTACCCCAGCCTGGGTTGCTACAGTGAGCAAATATTCAGCCCCAGACAATATTTTGGTCGTTGATGGCTCTTTTAATTCAATCGGAGTAACCTGATAAATTGGTATATCTCCAGGTAGCTGACTGCTGAGCTTTTGCCGGAAAGTTTCTGGATCTAGCTGTTGTGTCAACTCAAAATCGACAATTTCGCCACTGCTGGTAACTCCCAAGGGTAGCGCCTGAGTAATAGAAATGCGCGGACTGGGATGAAATCCGTTAGTGAAGGAAATTGGCAAGGCTGCACGACGCAGGGCACGATCAAATAAGCGGAGTAAATCCAGATGACTGACTAAAGCCATATCGCCCAGTTTCCCGAACCAGACGCGCAACCGTTGTATTTTGGTGTTATTAGGGACAAAATGTCCGGCAAACTGCCCAATTGGTGGCGGTTCGATCACAATATTATGTCCGAAGTCCACGCCGCAAACGCCACAGTGAGAACAACCATCGAAAGAGCAATCAGGCACTGTTGCTGCGGCAAAGGCTCTTTCCAGGTCAGCTTTTAGCCACTTTTTATCAATTCCTGTATCTATGTAATCCCAAGGCAAAGGTGCATCGAATGAGGGGCTAGAATCAGGATGTTGATGTTCGATTGTCCCCTGCTTTCCTGCTTCCATTACGTTCCACTCGCCATTTTCGACTTGGCGATATTTCCAAGTCAAATTAACTTCAGCGATCGCAGATCCCCAAGCGCTAAATGCACGTTCTACATTGTCGTACCAGGCATCCATTCCAGCGCCTAATTCCCAAGCACGACGCAATACAGAGGCAAGGCGGCGATCGCCTCGTCCGATAAAATCTTCCATTGCTGAAAGTCGCACGTCGGTGAAGTTAACCTTCACTCCTTTCATGCGGCGAAATTCTTGCCGTAACAGATTTTGCTTGCGTTTAAATTCAGTTGTTGAAACCGAATGCCATTGAAATGGGGTATGTGGCTTGGGCGTAAAGTTAGAAATCGTCAAATTAAAACTTAATGGTTTTCTTCCCTTTGCTCGGCACTCTCGCTGTAGCCAAGCAACTGTTTCCACAATTCCTAATACATCCGCATCAGTTTCCCCAGGCAAGCCGATCATAAAATAGAGCTTGATCTT
>DATNQH010000387.1:0-9073 GCA_036704105.1 Leptolyngbyaceae cyanobacterium
AGAGAAGCAATAGCCGTCATCAGAATTGGTCTGAGGCGCTCTTGGGAAGCTTCCACCGCTGCTTTGGTAATCGAAAGTCCCCTTTCGCGTAGCTGGTTAGCAAATTCCACAATTAGAATCGCGTTCTTACTAGCCAAACCAATCAGCATCACCAAGCCAACTTGACAATAGACATCATTGGTTAGACCTCGCAGCGACACTGCTAACAACGCCCCGAATATAGCCAGAGGCACTGATAGCATAATAATCAGCGGATCGACGTAATTCTCATACTGAGCAGCCAGAACTAGAAAGACGAAGATCAGACCTAGAGCAAAAATGATTGGTGCTTGACCGCCAGACTGTTGCTGTTCTAAAGACAGCCCCGACCAGTCATAGCCCATACTCGGTGGTAAAACCTCCGCTGCTATTTTTTCCATTGTTTTGATTGCTTGTCCAGAGCTAGTACCTGGCTCGTTTATACCGTTTAGTTCAATCGAGCGGTATAAATTGTAGTGGTTAATTGTTTGCGCCCCAGTTGTTGGAGTAACTTTCACCAAGTTACTCAGGGGAATCATTTGACCGGGTTGATTCGGATCGTTCGATTGAGAACGAACATACAATCGACTAATATCGTTCGGGTTAGAGCGAAACTGCTTGTCCGCTTGGACATACACGCGATAAGTCCGCCCTTGCAAAGTGAAGTCATTGACGTATCGCGCCCCCAAGTAACTCTGCATTGTATTCAAGATATCGTCCACATTGACTTGCAACGCTTTGGCTTTGTTGCGGTCAATTTCAATCTCCAATTGTGGCGCATTAGCAGCAAAAGTAGTGAATACCGCTTGCATTCCGGGTGCTTGATTACCCTTTTCAATTAACTGATTCGATACTCCCACTAAAGTATCTAGGGGATTGTTGCCTCTGCGGTCTTCCAGCTTAAACGAGAAGCCACTAAAATTGCCTAAACCCTGAACGGCTGGCGGATTGGTTGCTACTACTCGCGCTTCTGGAATCGTCGAATAGAATTTCAACATTTTTGCGATCAGCCCTGCGGCTGCGTGTTCTTCCCCATGTCGTTCGCTCCAAGGCTTGAGGGGGGCAAAAATTACCCCTTTATTAGCATTTGCACCACTAGTACCTAAACCAAAGCCACCAGCAGCGAAAGTGGCTTGGACTTCCGGCATTTTCAGCAGTTCTGTTTCTATCTTTTTCATCACATTGTCGGTGTAGTTCAGAGAAGATCCCTCTGGGCCTTGAACAATGTTGATGAAATAGCCTTGGTCTTCGTCGGGAAGAAATCCTGTAGGTACAACCGTATACAGCCAGCCTGTCAGCACCAAGAAGACAACAAACACTCCAATCACCAGTGGTTTCATGTGTGTCAGGCGATTGAGCGTTTTCTCGTATCCCCGACGCAATTTTTCAAAGCCCGCATTAAAGCGATCAAAAAACCAGCCAAAAATACCCCAAGCTCTTTGTTGTGGACGTAGTAGAATCCCTGCTAAGGAAGGAGTGAGGGTAAGGGCAAGAAAGGTAGAAAGAGCGATAGAAAAGGCGATAGTTAAGGCAAATTGTTTATAAATCTCTCCGGTAGAGCCGGGAAAGAACGCCACCGGGACAAAAACTGCCATTAGCACTAAGGATGTGGCGATTACAGCCCCACTCAGTTCGCGCATTGACTCAGAGGCAGCCTGACGCGGTGGCATTCCTTCATCTTGGATCAAACGAGCAATATTCTCAACCACAATGATCGCGTCATCAACTACCAACCCTGTTGCTAACGTAATGCCAAACAGAGTGAGAATATTGATCGAAAACCCGAAAGCCTTAATAAAAGCAAAAGTTCCAATCAGGGAAAGGGGAATAGTGATAACGGGAATGAGAGTGGTACGCCAGTCCTGCAAGAAAATAAAAATCACTAGGATTACCAGCAGGATCGCCTCATAAAGTGTCTTGATCACTTCTTTGAGGGACTCTTCCACAAACAGAGTCGTGTCAAACCCGACCTGATATTTCATTCCTGGTGGAAAATCTTGCGTCAGCCGATTCATTTCAGCTTTAACTGCATTAGCAACATTCAAGGCATTGCTACCAGGAGTCGGAAATATAGCGATGCCCACTCCTGGATTGCCTCTAAAGCGGACGAAAGAAGTGTAACTTTGCGCTCCCAGTTCCGCCCTACCCACATCTTTCAGCTTCACCAAACTGCCATCTGTCCCTGGACGGACGACCATATCGTCAAATTCTGATACTTCTGTAAGTCTGCCGATCGCGCGCAGGTCAAGTTGAAACTCTTGCCCATCCACTGTTGGCGGCTGACCGATTTGTCCAGCCCCTACCTGTAAATTTTGTTCTTGCAACGCATCAACTACATCCTGAGCCGTGAGATTGCGACTAGCAAGCTTGTTTGGATCTAGCCACAAGCGCATGGCATAGCGACGTTCCCCAAAAATTTGCGCCTCACTCACACCGCTGATTCTTTTTAGAGCATCTACTAAGTACAAGTCAGCGTAGTTGCTTAAAAATATACTGTCATACTCATTATTTTCCGAGTACAATCCCAGTGCTAAGAGGATATTGTTGCTCTGTTTGTTAACCGTAACTCCAATCTGCCGCACCTGCTCTGGTAACTGTGGAGTGGCGATCGATACGCGATTCTGGACATCGACAGCAGCGATATCTTTATTCCGTGATGGGTCAAAGGTGGCAATAATTGTACTTTGACCATTATTACTGCTAGCCGACTCGATGTACCTCATGCCTTCAACACCGTTGATCTGCCTTTCTAAGACAGTCGTAACCGTGTCTTCCACAATTTCAGCACTAGCTCCAACATACGTAGTAGTAACTTGAACTTGGGGAGGGGCAATTTCCGGTAATCGCGCTGTGGGTAGCGTCGGAATGCTGATTGCTCCCAACAGCAGGATAATCAGGGCGCAGACACTGGAAAAAACCGGTCGCTTAATAAAAAAGTCAGCAAACATAGGCTGATTTAGGGTGAGGGTTGAGTAGTAAGGAGTAGAGACGTAGCACTGCTACGTCTGTACATAACGCCCAGATGTAGCACTGCTACGTTTGTACATAACGCCGAGATGTAGCACTGCTACGTCTGTACATAACGCCGAGATGTAGCACTGCTACGTTTGTACAGGAGTCAGGAGCCAGTAGAATTTGCTGTCCCAGTTCCCCTAGCCGAAGGCGACTCAGGGATAATGACACCGCCATCTCTCAAGCTAAGCAGACCTGAAGTAATAATTCTCTCTCCAGGCTTTAATCCTTCTAGCACTTGATAGTTATTACCTTGAATAGCGCCCAACTTCACTGGTTTTTGTCGAGCTACTAACTGCGGTTGTGCTGGCTGGGATTGTTCTTGAGTTGATTGTTCTTGAGTTTGTTTTGGTGGTGGTGCTTGCTGGGCGACAAACACAAAAGTTTCTCCACCCAAACGAGTTATTGCAGTTGTGGGAACTAATACTCCGCTTCGCTGGTTCCAAATCACTCTCGCCCGCACGTATTGATCTGCCCGCAGTTGGCCTTTAGAGTTTTCATACAGAGATTTGACTAATACTGACTGTGTATTATTTGCCGTGTTAGGTGCAATGAAAAATATCCTACTAGTACCAAAACTCTTACCCTGTTCGTCTAATAACTCTACAGGCATTCCTTGCCGCAAATCCGGACCCCGCTCGATTGGCACAGCGATATTTACCTCTAAAGGTCGATTCTGGGTGATGGTAGCTAGTTGTGTAGAAGTATTAACGAAGTCACCCACTTTCACTGGAATATCGCCGATTGTGCCAGCAAACGGGGCTTTAGTTTGGTAGTACTGAAGCTGAACTTGTTGTCCCCTAGTAGCCGCTTCGGCTTGCAGTCGCTGTTTTTCAGCCCCCGCTAAGGCAGCTTTTTGAGCAGCAATTTGTTTATTGATCGCATTTAAGCTGGAGCGGGCTGTCTCAATTCTATTCGTATACTGGTCTGCCGTTGAACGAGCTACTGCTCCTTGATCAGCAAGGTCAGAGTACCTTTGGTATTCCTTCTGGTTGTATTGCACATCCGAAAGGTTTGATTGCCGTTGGGCTTCAAGCGCACTGAGCTGCGCTCTGGCGTTTTCTACTTCTGAACGAGCTGCTGCTGCTGCTGCTGTTGCACTACTGACTGCTGCTTGTTGTTGGTCGGGATCTACTTGAATTAGCGGCTTTCCCACTGGAACATTCTCGCCTTCGCTGACAAATATCCGCGTTACACGGCCTTGGATTTGCGGCTGGAGATTTACACTGCGGCGCGACTCTAGGTTAGCGATATATTCCGAACTGTTGCTAACTTTAGCTGTCTCTAGTGTGGTAAGCCTAACTTTGGTTCCTTGAGGTTGAGCCGCAGCATCGGAGCGCGATTCGTTACCAGGCACTAACACCTTCCAAAGTACAAAGCCTCCCCCTAGCAGTAGCGGTAATAGCAATAGCCAAAGCCACCGTCGCCGGGATTTCGGTTGCTGCGGTGAAGTCTGCGGATGCTCTTCAATAACAGGAGCTTGAGGTTCAGAAGATTCCATATTTTTTTAAACGGGAGTTACGACTGTAATAATGTTTTTACTAGAATTGCTTCGTATGCTAAATTTATCAACTACCACCTTACAGCACTGACAATTTTTTTAAGATCTGTAGTCGTTCATGGCTAATACCAAAATCTACTACTCAGCGATCGCGCTTAATCAAGTCTCTCCATCTCAAATCAAATATCTTGATTTTTGCTTATCTGTACTAACTGCAACTAGTCGCTGTAACTCAGAAATGTAATCTGCCAAAACTTCAGGGCATATTCTGTAATAACAGTACTGTCCTTCCCGCCTCGGCTCGACTAAACCCGCGTTAACTAACTCCTTGATGTGATGAGAAATTGTTGCTTGAGATACCGTAAACTGTTCTACTACTTCTTTACACGACAATTCATCCTTTATAGCAATTGCTTCTAAAATGTCGAATCGTCGCGGTTCGGACAGGGCTTTTGCCACTCTTTGAAATTGGGTTGCGTTCACCAATAATTTCCTCTAACTTTTAACTAAACGCAACCCCCAAAACATATATACATATAGATATACATCTATATGTCCTGATTGTCAATTCATCAATAATCTTTAAACTAAGATTGTCAGGAGCGCTTCACCCCATACTTTTAGATGTGCTTTTTATCTGCCCAACTTCCCGCTCGGCATTGCCAAAATCGTACTTGCTAAAATCGGAATAAGTAGGCTTAACAGCATATTAAATCACAAGATTTTTCAAATAAATTCATCCTTTTGGTAGATGCATTGAGCTAGTGCCGCAAACAACATTTTGGCTAAATTTATACAAATAGAAGATTAAATATTAATATTTAAACTAATTGCCAATATTTTTGTATTGATTTATACAAAAAACTTGAATTCGAGCATTGTTCTAAAAATTCGAGAGTGGTGATGATCAGAGCGATCGCAGATCGGAAAAAATGGTTAAGGGCTAACGAATAAGCGTCAACTCACTACTCAACAGCTGATCGCTAAGCAGAAACTTTCCTACAGGAGACGCAACAGTTAAGCAAGACAGTATTTAGGAATGGTCTAATAGATAAAGACTATTCGAGCGAATCTACAGCTTTGTGCTATGAATCTTTTTCAGTTACAGCCACCCATCAAAGCAATTCATTCCTGGGGACGGGTTTTCACCAGGTTTTTGTTAGTGCTGGGATGTCTGTTTGTTTTGGGGATGCCATCTGCTCTTGCAGGTATCAACGATGACCGCTATGACGGTAATGTGTTTGTGTTATATGGAGGTAATGCCTCTTTAGTCCCAGCGAAAATAACTTTAGAAAAGTCTTTGCAGCAAAGCGATCGAGCAACGCTGCTAGTACTTTACCTCGACGATTGCAGTGATTGCAAGCAGTACGCCCCAGTGGTTTCGCGCCTACAAGCATTTTACGGTAGAGCAACATATATTATTCCCGTAAATGTCGATACGATCCCGCCCAAATCTAGCTTTGCACCCACAGAAGCTGGTTACTACTACAAAGGTGTGGTTCCCCAAGTCGTGCTGTTTGATCGCGCGGGTAAAATTGTCTTTAACAAACAAGGACAAGTACCATACGAGCAGGTAGACGATATCTTAAGGGAAGTATTTGATTTGCTACCCCGTTCGGAGTCACAGGAGTTAAAGCGGCGAGCGTTCAATGAGTTCAGCTCTGAGTTAGCAAAATAATGGCTGGGGTGTACAGGCGTAGCAGACAACTGATCTACAGACGTGATGTACAGACGTAGAGACGTAGCACTGCTACGTCTCTACTATCCAAACGCAGACAAAATTCAATTTTTTAGTCAAAATAGTTGGCAATACCAGACGTAGCAGTGTTACGTCTCAAGTTCTAGCCAAAACGCCACTAGTCACTGGTTCCACTAGCTAATGTCAGACTACACTACGCAGGAGCTAATCCAAATTTTGGCAAACGAGCGTCAAGCTTGTCTTCAGGGACGAAGGCTCAACTTAGCCGTGAAAGCTTCTGGTAATTTTGTCATCGATAAGTATCTCAAAATTGAGGGATTGCAAAAATTTACCGCTTATCAAGACTTCAAAGCTGCTGTTCACCGCTACCAAAGAGAAAATAATGTTTCAGGTATTGTCTGGCGACAACTGACTGTTAAAGGTAAAACTCTCTCCTACCCTGAAGTAGATGCTCAGCTAATTGCTGTGCAAAGTGATATAGAATTACTGAAAAATTTCAAAGCCCATATTATTGCTTTTTGGGATGAAATTGCAGTTGGTATGGATATATATTTAAGTCTTAATCACGGCAAAGACTATCGGCAGATTATGCCAGTTGATGTAGACAGAATTATTTATAGAGCTGAATGGGCTAGTCTCTGGAAGTCTGAGAATTCAAACTTTTTGGAAATTATATTACAACTCGGTTGGGGACAACCGCAGGAAGCAGCATACAGACGCGGTTGGCCTGATTCTGGTAGTGAGTATATTCATGCTGTAAATCCAGGTAATCGTCCTATTTGTTGATTCAAATACAGCAATCCTATGAGATTTTATATAAAATCGCTGTCTCTATTTTTAACTGTATAAAAAAATACGGCTAAACTTAACATTTTCCTCAGTCCTTTGATAGAACGTTAGTAAAAAAGTTGCAGCTAAATTGATGTAACGGTAATTGTGCTATTGGTGTTGCACATAAAGAAAATAGCACTGAAAAGAAAGTACTTTTATCCTGAGCGAATTACATGGAAGCTGAAGAACTTTTAAAGCGTTACAAACAGGGAGAACGAGATTTTAGTAAATTAAATTTAGTTGGAGTAAACTTGCCTGAAGCGAATTTGAGTGGAATTAATCTGAGTAAAGCCAACTTGGCTGAGGCAAATTTAGATGGAGCAAATTTAACTGGGGCGAATTTAACTAAAACTAACCTGAGAAAGGCGAATTTGGCTGCAGCAAATCTCAGTCGTGCCAATTTAAGTGATGCTAACATCATAGAAGCTAATTTAATTGAGGCAAATTTAAGCGGGGCAAACTTATCTCAAGCCAACTTGACTGAGACAAATCTAGGTTTTGCTATCTTAGTTAAAGCAAATTTGACTATGGCTAACTTATGCAACGCCTTTCTAATTGAGGCTGATATAACTGATGCTAACTTAAGTTATGCCGTTCTACATGGGGCGATTATGCCCAATAATGAGCCAACCTATATAAAACAAGGATAAGCAAAAGTCAAAAGTAAAAAATTAGAAACCTCAAGACTTACCAATATTTTTGAATTATTGATTCTATATTTAACGAAGAATCTGACGCAGTTGTGTTGCTTCTTCCCAGCTTTTTTCAACTCCTCCTTGAGCAATTTCCTTGACATAGTTAATTTTAACTTCTTCCAACAAATCTATTAGTAAAGTTTGAATTTCTCGCAGGTTATGCTGCTTCTTAACTTCTGACTCTAATGCTTGACTAAAATTTACCATCAGACGATTTGACGTTTCGACTACGACAGGATCTTTTAATAAAGTTGTCAGTGTAGTGTAACTTGTTTGAGATAAATCTTTAGCTAACCTTTCAGTTAGCTGTTCGGGTAATTTACTCATACCAGGTAAATTTTCAACTTGTTGATAAATAGGTGATTGATTGAGAATGGAGGTAATAGTGTAACGTAATAAAGCTTCTAGATCCGGTTGCACTTTTGGCATAACTTGATAAACAGCTAAGTCGAGTAAGCGAGAAGCGATCGCCTGCATTTCATTGGTATTATTAACATCAACATATGGGCGCTTTCCAGTTTTAAATAACCAGCGCGCAGCATCACCCCGCTCAATCGCGTTTTGAATTTGATCGATCAAGCGAATACCTACAATTTCTACTATTTCTTCAGCAAAATTAGTGACAAAATCGTATTTAATTTGCTTGCGTACTGGTTCAAAATTTATTAGTTCAGCTTGATAAAGTCGAATTGTGAGTGGAATTACTCTCAGCCATCGCCAAAACGGAAGCAGCAGAAAAAGATCGTACCAACGCCGCAGCATTGCTTCCAACCAATCTAATTCTGGTTGGGTGCGACTGAGATAGAAAGTCCGAACTAAAAGCTCGAAAGCGAAGAAGATAACAAAAGGTAAGTCTATTAACCAAAATTTATCAATAAATTTACCATTAAGACCAATGCCACGATAGTAATTTGTTTCAATTAAAGGTTTAAGATGAATGTTGAAGAAATCAAATTCTTCTAGCCCAGCTTGGGAAAGATATGCTTGGCTCCAAAAAGTAGCAAAGGCAGAATGAGCAGAAGATATATTAACGCGATCGCGTATTTGGTTTTTGATCTTTTCTAGATTTCCAGATTTATTCGCTCCAGCAAACGGATTGTCTTCAATTAGTTCGTTACTCAGTTGACGCATTTCTTCTAGGGACTTTTCTACTTGAGGTGACTGTAACCCCTCTTCCCTAACTTGCTTTTCCAGTTGTTGAAATTGATGCAGATATCTTTGAGTTTCTCGATGTGGCTGAATTCCTTTAATCGGATCGTATATCTGAGCCAGACGCGGAATATTTTCAAAGTAAAAATCTCGCCAGCTTATATATGT
>DATNQH010000388.1:0-6064 GCA_036704105.1 Leptolyngbyaceae cyanobacterium
TGTAGAACCCTTTTTTGGATCTGAGGGGGCTGAGGGGGCTGAGGGGCAAGGGGACAAGGGGACAAGGGGACAAGGGGACAAGGAGACAGGGGGACAAGGAGACAGGGGGAAACTCACCACTCACCACTCACCACTCACCACTCACCACTCGCCACTCGCCGCTCATCTCTTACCTCACACCCTAACTCAGGTAGGACAACTAACTCAGCAACTAGCAAGCGCTAGTCAATATGGTATTCACTGGCGTAACACCGAGCTAGCCAAAAACTGCCAATCTCTACAGTTGACTGAAGCCATGCAGTGGGCTAGCAGCGTAATCTCAAATCTAGAAGATCAAAATTCACCTGCTGTGTTAGCTGGTTTGGGAGTAGATTTTATTCAAGGCAATGGTCAATTTGAATCGCAACCGCGCCAGGGTTTTGCTGTCAACAATCGCCGACTCTCGGCACGAAGTTATTTACTTGCGACTAATTCCCGTCCTGTTATTCCTGAGATTGAAGGGCTGCAAGCCGACTATATTACACCAGGCGATATTTGGCAGTCATTAACTTGCCAAAATCCACCACAGCGTTGGGTAATTCTCGGTAGCGATCCAACTGGATGCCAATTAGCTCAAACTCTAGCTAGTTTTGGCTTAGATGTGACTTTAATTGTGAAGCGTTCTCATATCCTCGCCAAAGAAGATCCAGAAATAGCGCAACTGGTGCAAGCAGTTCTGGAAGCAGAAGGTGTGAAAGTTTTCACCTCCACATCTGTCACTCAAGTCAAGCGCATTGGTGACAAAAAGTGGATTCAGGCTGGAGACGAGGCGATGGAATTTGACGAAATTTTGCTTTGCGCCGGATATCAACCGGATTTGGAAAATCTCAACTTAGAAGCAGTGGGAGTTAGACTAAAACGCCGTCGCCTGGTGTTGAATGAAAAACTACAAACCACTAATCACCGCATATATGCTTGTGGTGATGCAATTGGCGGCTACCAGTTTGCCAACATTGCTAATTATGAAGCAGGTATTGCATTAAAAAATGCTCTGTTTTTCCCGAAATTTAAAGTTGATTACCGCAGTATTCCTTGGGCTATTTTTACTCAGCCACAACTGGCAAGAGTAGGCTTAACAGAGGTGCAAGCAAGACGAATTTATGCTAGTGATGTTGTGATTTTGCGGCAACATTTTAAGACAGTAGCAGCCGCACAAATTCAAGATGAAATAACTGGTATTTTTAAATTGATTGTCCGCCGCAATGGTGAAATTTTGGGAGCGGCTGTAGTAGGTTCCCAAGCTGGGGAAATAATTAATTTGATCGCACTAGCGATCGCCTCTAAATTGAAAGTGGACGCGATCGCTTCCCTTGCTCCCGTCTATCCCAGTTTTTCCGAAATTTTGCATCAAATAGCTGTTGAATATCGTGGCGCTAGAATTGAGCGCAATTCTGCCTTACAAAACTTTCTTGAAGGCTTCTTTAGTTTTAGGCGATCGTATTTTTAGTTTTTCTACTAAGTAGCCCGGCATTGCCCACCTACAAAATTATTTATTGTTCATTTAAAATTTAGAATTGCTATAGATTAATAACTATAGTTACAAATAATTTTAGCTTTTCTAAACTTGTTGGCTAAAATAATTAATTTTTGTAACAAAATGATTTTTTAATTAAAAAAAAATAAAATTGAGTTGCCTTATTTTTATCCGAGGTGAGTGTAATGGCAATTATCCAAGGTACAGCAAACAACGACTTTCTAGATGGAACTGAAGAAAATGATAAGATTTACGGTTTGGCAGGAGACGACGTTATCTACAGCTATCAAGGTAACGATTTAGTCTATGGCGACGACGGTAAAGATAAGCTAATCGACAGTTATGGTGATGATATCCTAAATGGCGGTAAAGGCAACGACAGGCTAGAAGATGGTTACGGCAGTGATATCCTCAACGGCGATGATGGTGACGATACAATAGTCGGTTATTTTGACAACGGCAATGACACGCTAAATGGTGGTAATGGCAATGATACCCTCGATGGCGGTAATGGTAACGACACGGTAAATGGTGATAGTGGTAACGACAAGCTAGAAGGCGGCTATGGTAGCGACACGCTTAATGGCGGTAATGGTAATGACTTGCTATTTGGCTTTAAAAATTTAGACAACACTACCTTAAAAGGTGATATTGATACCCTAACTGGTGGCACAGGAAAAGATACATTTGTAGTGCCTTACATTTATGACGATCTCGATCTTGCCACTGCTGGTACGCCTGACTACGCTTTAATTAAAGATTTTCAATCTAGCGATGATTTTATCCAGCTTACAGGAGCTAAAAGTAACTATTTACTAACTGCATCTGCTAATGGTTTACCCACAGGTACAGCAATCTTTTTTGATAAACCTGGTAGCGAACCGGATGAATTAATTGGAATTGTTGCAGGGAAAAAAAATCTTAATCTTAATGCTAGTTATTTCACAACTACTGTTGATGATAGATTTTCTGGCACTTCTGGAAATGATAAGTTTGACGGTGGTGAAGGAAACGATTCTCTTATAGGAAATGGTGGCAACGATATTCTAATTGGTGGCAATGGTAATGATACTCTTTGGGGTGCAATTCAGGGTTCTCCTTTTACTGACTCTAGTTTAAAAGGAAAAAACCAGATTGATACTATAACTGGTGGCTCTGGAAAAGACAAATTTATTTTAGGAGAGGCTTCTGCTTATAAAGGTTCAAAAATTGTCTCTATTTATTATGACGATTCTAGTAATACAACTGCTGGAACGACTGACTATGCCGTAATTACTGACTTTAATTCCTCTGAGGATACAATTCAGTTGGGAGGAACATCAACTAATTATACTTTGGGTTCATCTCCAAGTGGCTTACCAACAGGCACGGGAATATATATTAACAAACCTGATGCTGAACCCGATGAACTGATTGCAATTTTACAGGGGACTTCTCCATCTTCTTTAAATTTAACAGATACCTACTTCAGTTACGTTGCTTAAAAAATGGTCATTTGTCATTTGTCATTTGTCATTAGTAAAATTTTTGACTTTTGATTTCTGACTTTTGACTTGGCCATTACTTATAACCAACATTAAAACTTTTTATTTTTACTGTCTTGTAGCGAACCGCCCAAACCTTGGAGAATACCTCTACCGATCAAGCCAATAGCTCGTCCCACTACTTGCGTAAGTATGTAAACAAAGCCATTTCCAAAAAATTCTACTACTGCTCTTAAACGAGGTGCGATCGCATCCCTAAATTCTAGTGCTAGCGTTACTGATAAAGGAATACCAGACAGTCTCGCTAATTCCTGTCTGCGGGGGGCATAAATTGAAATTTTGGCAATACCCCGGCTGATTAACAAAAACATTTCATATCGACTTTCAAAGATTTTTGTCGGCTCTATCAAATTACTTTCTAGGCGATATTTCCAAGATAAGTTGTTTCTAAACCGTTCAATTTCTCGTGTAGAAATTAAACGCCTGTCATAATAATTTTGTTTGATTACTTCTACGTCGGCAAAGCTATTCAACAGTGGTTGCACCACTCCATTAGCTAACTGTATCAATAAATTCTGTAAAGTTATCTCTGCCCGTTCCTCTATTTCTGGATTCTCAGTAGTATAAGAAATATTATCGATTAATAAGGAATCTTTAAATAGCAAATAGGAAAACAACTCGACAACTAAAGGAATTTTGTCCAAAATTGCTGTTTGAACAATTTCAGCATCTTGTAACAACATATTGACAAATTCTACCTGGCGATCACCTACTTGCAACGTCGAGTATTTACCAAAAAAATCTGTTATTGCCGCCTGCCACAAGTCACGCGCGATCGCAGAACGCATTTGAGTTAGTTGGCTGCTTTGAACTTGAGAAAAACGCAGTTCTGTTAAGATTTCCTCTACTTTTTGCAGAATTAGGTTAAGTAATTCTCTTTTTTTCCCTTCCCGTAAAATATCGATTTCCAATGGTACGCGGGTGAGATTTTCTAGACTAAATTGCAGCTTTGATCGTACAGATGCCAATAGAGAAGAGGGGTGAGAGGTTAGGGGTGAGGGGCGAGTGATGAGTGGCGGGTGGCGAGTGGCGAGGAGTGAGCTTTCCCTTGTCCCCAAGTCTCCTTGTCTGCTTGTCTCCCTCAGCTTTCTTTGCTCCTCCTGCTCTGTGCTTTGTTCAGGTGTAGCTAACAGATGATTAACCACCCACCGAGATGCTAATAATTCTCGTCGTTGTCCTGCTAGCATCGCTTGTTCTAGCACGGTGAGTCCGGGAACTTGCAGTTGTGCTGTCACTTCTGCCAAGGATGTATCTATTTGTTGTAGTCCGCTTCGCTTCAAACGATTGCTGAATCTGATAAGGGAAGTGGAAATTTTGGATTTTGAAATTTCTCCCCCTGCGCCCCCTGCACTCTTGTATTCCCAATGCGATCGTCCTGCTGCTACCTGTTGGATCGCTGTAACTAATTCTGCTGCGGGAATTCCTTTAAGACAGTATCCATCCACCCCTACTTGCTGTGCTGCTGCTATTTGGGTAGGTTTTAGGGGGGAAGTAAGCAGCAACACTGGTAGGTTAGGATATTGGCTTTTCAGTTGCTGACAAAGCTTTAGCCCTGATAATCGGCTAGGTAGGGAAAGATCTAAATGTAAATCCAGTAAAACTAAGTCTAGTCTCAGTTGCTGGTTAGTAGTGGTGTTACTACTCAGTTCTGATAAGGTATGCAAAGCATCAGTACTATTTTCTGCCTCAGCTACTACTTGCAATTGCGCAAATTCCAATACTACCCTTAACCCTGCACGGTAGATGGGGTCTGGATCGATTAGCATTAACTTGAGTGGGATATCCTCGCTCCCGCCCAACTCTAGTGACTGTTCGCTCATCGTGAGTTAATTTTTGCTCACTTGCAGCGTAGCGCAGATTAATTCACCTGTCAGCTATCTTTACGAAAGTGGTGAGTGGCAAGAAAATTATGAATGATGAATGATAAATGATGAAACCTTTTCTGTTTCAGAATTCACTATTTATCATTCATCATTACTACTAACTGTCTTTATTACTCCTGCGCCTGTCGATAGCCGAAAAAGTTGATGCTATATTCAGTGATCTTTACCCCGGTTCTTTCCTCGACTTCCCGTAGTAAGCTTTCTGGTAGTTCTATGTCTACATCTAAGATCTGATTTGTATCCAGGCAGTTTACATGACTGTGGGAGTCGCTGATATTACCATATAACCGACCATCCGATCGCTCAACACACTCAATAATGCCTTGGCTCGATAGCGCCTCTAAATTCTGATACACAGAAGTATGACCGATATCTTTGCCTTGCTGGTTCAGGCGATCGTAAATTTCTCTTGCTGATAGATGCTCTTGGGCTTGCCAAAGCAACTCTAGAATAAAGCGACGCTGGCGGCTGACGCGCATACCTAAAAGCTGACACCGCTCAACAGCATCTTCTAAAGATCGAATTTGTTTGACAGCTGCTTCTTTTTGCATATCTAAAATTCTTTACTAAATAGGTAGGTTAAACTTCTACCTCTTGTGACTATTTTATCTCTTGCCCACTCTCCAGCACTGAGTCTTGCATGACCGCTATGCTGGAGAATTACCAACCAAAATTTGTTTTTATTTATTATGTATTGCCTCTAGCTCTCAGCTCGTAGGTTACGACTACCCACTAGTAAGAGTAGTGACAGGCTTGAGGCTTGTGTTAAATTTTACTGTTGGAATATTTAACTCTTAGTCACTAAGGTGAAGTCATTACAAGTTTATACTATTTTGGAGCAAAACGTCTATCAGCCTAAACTAATTAGGATTAGCTCTTTCCTGTTTGAGAATGGAGTGTTATCAACACTTAAGTAGGAAAACTAGTTTGGCTTATAACTTTGTTGGCTAAGGATTCTAGCAGTTTGAAAGTTTACAGGTTAGAAAAATTGATAATTTGTAAACTTGAATATTCAAACCTTTTAAATTGCTAAAATATTATCTTTAAAGTTTTATCAAGTTGGAGATTTTAAGTTGAAAGATTCTATTATTAAAAATTCCTCAGTTAAAATATTTCAAAATTTG
>DATNQH010000389.1:0-3448 GCA_036704105.1 Leptolyngbyaceae cyanobacterium
GTGTCACGACTCGTTCGCAAAACCTTATCGTTCTCAAAAAAGTTAGAAAATCATATTGGTGCAATCTGGTTATTCATTCACCACTACAATGCTTCCCTCCCGGTACGCTTATCCTTTCCTGTTTAGGACTACCCTGCGATCGCACCCCAAATGCTGCCCGAACCAGGGTATGACTATTGTACTGTCATGCTGGGCCAAGCGGGAACATCATGCATACTCTTAACTAATTTAATCGCAGGCATGACCATTGTGTCAAAGATAACGCATCTGATACTGGTCATTGGCCCGCCAAATTCGCCACTTAGTACGCCTGTCGATCCTGCTTCACTCGTAGCATTTGACCACAGGCGCAAAAATCCAGCATTAAAAACAGGAAGGATCGCCTTCTGCACTAGTACCAGCGCACAGACGATGACAAATGATGCAATTGTAATTAGTACTGCTGGCTTGGGGCGGAACTTGACAAATGCAGCGAAGATCGCCACCATCCAGTTAGTAATGGTGATACCTAATGTCAGAACTCCAGCCAGCACGTACCATAGCGGTGATAGTTTCTGGTATTCTGCCAGTGCTACTAAAGCTGGTACGAGTAGCATGGTGGTTGAACCGAAGGGATAGGTTTCTGGAATAGTAAACCAAAACACTGAGGCGGCGCTGACTGCGGCTAGGATGCTAATTAAAGTTGCGTCAAAACGGCGGCAACCAATCAGTCTTAATGCCTGTATAATTTCATCCGCATAAGAGTTAATATTTAATCCTGTTCTAATTTTGTTAATATGATAATTGCGCCAAAAGCAATTGCCACGATATCATTCAACCGCGAAGCAATTAGAACTATAAATTTCAGAATATGCAGAATAAGATTAGATAATCTTAGCCAATTTTCCAAAGGCGATCGCCCAAATTCCACTTAGCATTAAACCAATTTCTATCCATTGAAGTGTAGGAACTTGTTTTTTAAGAATAATTGCTCCAGCAAAAGTAGTAGCAACTACAGTTAAACCAATTACTACTGGATAAGTAAGTGATAAATTCAGTTTACCTAAAACTAAAATATAAAGTACTGTACTTAAACAATATGTAAACAAACCTCCACGCAAGTAGAGATTTAAAATATTTTGTCCTGCCCCTAATTTTATGATAGCTTAAGCAATCTTATTAAGAGCTACTGTTAGTATTACTATAGGAATCAAGAATAAATGACTGTTCATAAAAAACTTTTTTATTTGTCATAATAATATTTATTATCCCAAAGTTCATCCCCTTCAGGATAAGGAGTTTGAACTCGTTTACCTAATAGCTTTTCCCACCAGCGAAACGGATGGGGAAGCGTAGCAACTTGGATACTAGGACAACCAACAAGCCAAGCTCCTAGCATATCTGTATGACGACTGTCACCTATAACGATCGCTTGTTTTGGTTTCAATTGCATATGTTTCAATGCTTTCCAAAAAGCAAAAGGAAAAGGCTTTTTTGCCGGGTTAACTGCTGGTACATCTAGGCGATCGCACCAAAATCTTACTCGATAGTGGCGCTTACCATTGGAAAGAATGAAAAATTTCAAACCCTCTGCTTTCGAGCGTTCGATCCAAGCTTCTGCACCAGGAGATATATAGCGATCGTCTTCAGAAATAATTGTGTTATCTAGATCGATAATTACACCTCTAATACCTGATTCAATCAGCGATTGAATATCAATCGAAGCAAGTCTATATGCTTCTTTTGGGAATTTGTATACTCTATCCTTGACAAAGTAATTCTTAGTTCTGCTAATAACTGCCAAAAAATTTATGGGAACAGTAACTTTTTGCAGCAACAGCTTATTGATTTTTCTCATGCATTTTAAATAACAAATAAAATCAAACCTACTATTTTATTTATAGCAATCTATGTATTTCTAATGAACAATCAATAATTTTGTAGCTCAGCAATACCTGGCTACGCTCGAAGTTCATAAGTTAAATAAGATTGCTATAGCAGATATAAATTTTATTTAATTATTCCCAGATTTTGGAATAAAAGAATACTGAAGCAGGTGATAATCCAACCTACAACAGTTAGAAGGATGGGCAAATCTGTTAATAAAACTTCTTCTGGGCGCTCACTTTTCCCACCTCTTTCGAGTCCTAGATTATCGCTTCTGCGGGAAATTTCTTCTGGATCTCCCAGTAGCTGATAGCGAAAAACTCCATACAAGACAAAAGGCAAAGTTAATAGCATCCAAGGTGTAGTAGCTCCATGTACTACAGGACCCGAACTCCAAAGAGCATAAGTCACAACCGTGCCTGTAGTGACAACATTCTCCATCCGGTGCAGTAGGGCTAAGGAATAGCGTTTTAGCACAGCACGGGTTTTGCCACCGTTGAGAGATGCTAAACGTAATTCAGCTTTACGTTTCTCTACACCCAAAAATAGCGCCAGCATCGCAGTACACAGCAAAAACCAGGGGGATAAAACGATGCCAGTAGCAGCAGCACCAGCATAAGCTCGTAAGACAAAGCCAGTTGCGATCGCGCCTATATCTAAAATCACTGTGCGTTTGAGCCGCAGATTATAGGCTATTTGCAATATGGCATAAGCTGTTATGGTTGCACCCAATGCTGGCGATCGCATCCAACCAACAATCAGCGCACTACTGATGAGAATTAATGCCATCCCTACTGCTACTGGAATACTCACAAGTCCAGCGGCGATCGGGCGAAGGCACTTTACAGGATGCTTACGGTCTGATTCTACATCCGCAATATCATTTAACAAGTAAAAGCTACTAGAAGCACAGCAAAATAATACAAATGCCAACAAACTAGCCCATGTAGTTGACAAACTAATGCTAAAAGCAAACAAAGGAGCAGCAAAAACAACTAAGTTTTTTGTCCATTGTCTCGGTCTTAAAGCAGCTATATAGGGCAATTTCATCGGACTTGCTGCTATATCAACCAAGGCTTTTGTAAGAACCGCATTCCGCCTGGATGCCATATATTTCCTATATCTTTCTTTTTAGTGAATTAAGAGAATAAGAAAACAAACTTAACTGAAACCTAGAAACAGCGAATCTTGCGTTACTTGCTTAAATTTTAAGATTTCTCAACCGAAAATAAATTAAGAAAAGGTTATTTCACGCAATCTTTAAATATTTATTTTGCTCTTTGATCTAGCCCTTACCTGTGGGTTACATTTTTGCTGTTTCTGCATAATTTAAACACTTGTAAGCAGCCAGACGTTTAGCATTTTCACGATCACATCAGCAGATTATTTGTGTATGTTTTTTACACACATAACTCAATCTTTACTGATTCACATCTTGGTTAAAATAATTGATTAATTCGATACCAAATTGCATTTAAGCTAGTAACGAATCAATTAATTTTTATTCAGTAGAAGCGCACACAGTAGTAGGTAGTTGGTGCTAAAAGCTGGCTACAAATAGTTATGAATTTTAAGTTTTAAG
>DATNQH010000390.1:0-6927 GCA_036704105.1 Leptolyngbyaceae cyanobacterium
TTGCCAAAGTCCAGAATTTCTGCTGGCCCACTTGGACAGTCTGTAGTTACTACCGGGGTACCGCAAGCCAAAGCTTCGGCAATGACGTTACCAAATCCTTCACACAGCGAAGACATTGCCAAAACAGAAGCTTTTGACATATAGGCGTATGGATTACTAACGAAGCCGGGTAAAGCTATGTCTGATGTCAGCCCCAATTCGCTAATCAGAGTTTCGAGATTCTGTCGTTCTTCGCCGTCGCCCAAAATCATCAGTCGAGCAGGCATATGCTGTCTTACTAAAGCAAAAGCCCGGATCAAAGTAGGAAAATCTTTGAGTGCTTGCAAACGTCCTACCCCTACAATAACTGGAGGTTCTCCAGCTGCAAACCAAGGATGATTCACTGGCTCCTCAGCTTTTGCCAAAACTTCTGGTGTTACTACTGGATTGTAAATCACTCGAACCTGCTTTAAAGGGCGACCTGCGAGATTTACCAAACTATCAGCAACCCCTTGGGAAACCGCAATGATGCCATCAGCCAAACCGTAAAACCAACAAAACCATCTTAGAAGATAGGCTGAAAAGCTCTTCTTCACATCATCTGAACTGTAGTCGAGGTACTGAGACAGATTCGTATGGCTAATTAATAATACCTGAGTGCTGACCATGGCCAGATATTTAGCTATTGAGCCAAAGTTGATGTCATCTCTGCAAACAATTAAGCTTGCAGGCTGAACTTTACGCAAATAGCGTACTAAAGAGAATAGATATAAGAGTTTGCCAACACCTTGCATTTGGGCGTTTAATTCTACAACTCGCGCACCAGATGGTATCCACGCTAAAGCATCTCCCTCTGCTTTAAGGACGACAATATCCACTTTCAAACCACGTTCTACAAAACCCTTGGCAAGGTTGAGGATGACGCGACTAACGCCATCAGTTGGCAGGGTTAACAGCAGAAAGCTAACAACTTTATCTCTACTTAAATATGTTTTCATTGAGTCCTACTACCTATAAAGTTAACCTACTGATTCAGAAATGACTCTAATTTAGCTTATGAAGTAATGATGTCAACCCTTTAGCAAAGTGCTAATAGCATCGAAGTAATTTTTTGTAAATGATAAATGTATTCCATTTTTATAAATGGGCTTTGCTATTATTTATAAGGATATTCATTGTTTTAATTTTAAGTGCTTTGTAGCAGTTAAAATTGTTATTACTTATTACATATTGTTTGATAATCAGCAGGTAAAAACTCTATCTGTAGAATGAGTTATTAATAAATAATTAATTGTCTATATTCTTCTAGCTTTTGACATAAAAATCATTTTATCCATCCTGGCAAACAAACCCAATGTTTCTTTGCCAGGATGCTTTAAGCTAATACACGCATAAAAGTGCTAGCTGTAAAGTTTATTTAAGTTTTTTGAGGTTAATTATACCTTTTTAACTATGAAATTAATCAGGCTAGAGCGAAAAAAGTCGATCGCCTTAGCTCAGGCAATACAAGCATTTGCATAGATTTCGGCTGCAAGATTAAGTTTGAGTAAAGGTTAAATTATTGAATTGTTGTAGCTGCTATTTGCTGTCTATACCAATCAACTGTTTGTTCTAAACCTGTCTCTAGAGAGATGACAGGTTGCCATCCTAATTTCTCATAGGTATAAGCTGTATTAGCTACCCGCACCTTTTCTACTGGTCGATCAGGTAAAGCACCAAACGAAGGTTCAATTTGCGGGTTGACTAAGTTGGTTAATTGTTGCACTACTGACCGAATAGACACCAAAGTGCCTGACCCTAAATCAAAGGTACAGCCTTCCACATGAGGCACTTGTGCTGCAGCAAGCATTCCTGCAATAACATCATCAATATAGATCCAATCAACCTGTCGCTGTCCGCTAGCAAGAAGAGGGGCTTCACTCTGTAGTAGAGACAGCGTTACTGAAGGAATGATTTTACGCACATTTTGCCCCGGCCCATAGGTCATAAAGGGACGCACTAGCACAACAGGAGTTTGATATAGCTGATGAAACATCCGACTGTAGGCACTACTAGCCCACTTGGCAGCAGCATAAGGTGAAATAGGAGTTGCCTCATTTTGTCCTGGTTCCGGTTCCTCCAAAGAGGCGATCGATATTACGCGATCGCATCCTGTTTTGGCTGCCACTGTCAATATATTAACAGTAGTTACTAGCAAGCTATTAAAAGTAGGCAACACCAGTTCTGCGCCAGCAGCGGCAGTCACCATCCCAGATAGGTGAAACACCACATCCGGCTTAATGGTGTGAAAGAGGTTTTGCACTACTTCAATATCTTCCATATTGCCGTGCCACCATTGCAGCGAGTCTTGATCGCTCGTTCGTTCTGTGCGAGAAACTGCGTGTACTTCTACATTGTTTTTACACAGGTGATCGCACAAATGAGAGCCAAGAAACCCACTAGCGCCTGTAATTAATACTTTTTTTCCCGATAATTGCTTGATCGAGTTACTCATTTAATTTGTATGCGTTACTCTGGTTTTACTTTCAACAAGTCGTGTTTAGCAAGAGCATTCGCTGCCTTTTCAATCGCATCAAAACTAAACTGCGATCGCTCGGCGATATCTAGCAAAGCGTGTTCGCCATCTGTCAAATTCAGCACCCACAACAAAGCCAGTTCATCCACTTGTTCTTCAGCATGACCGCCAACTTGTCGGTATAATCCTCTTTTACCTAAACGTGGTTCGCATTTAGGATTTTGGTTTAAGTAGGTGCGATTATTTTCCAGAACATAAAAAGCTGATAAGCAATTGGAAAATGATTCACCCAAATACTGAGGCTGTACAAAGCTTAAGTTATCTGCACTAGTATGATATTCAGAATATTGGCCGTGAGACGAGCGCATAAAACAACCGACAGGCAAATTAAAGCCTGGCGAACAGTACTGGCGTTCGTCATAGCCGTAGGGGAAGAAGTCAATCACTTGATGTTCTTGCCCGGAATGCTTTAAAACATGAATGAGTGCCCTATCTATTTCCGCATTGCCGCGACGGCTTTTTTTGTAGGTAAAATTGCCGCGATCCCCTACACCAGTTAATACTAGTCCGTGTTTGATGCGATCGACTCGATCTTCATTTAAAGCTAGCCAGGTAATCGAACCAATAGTTCCCGGAATAAAGATGAATCTATAGGAATATCTTCTAGATGAAACCTCGCTCAAATATTTGGCTAGAATTGTAGCTAAAGCTATACCTGACAGGTTATCGTTACACAAAGATGGATGACAGGTATGGCAAGATATTAATATCTCATCCTCACTTTCTCCCTCCAGGTAATACTCGCCATAACTTAGATAACCTGACTCTAAAGTAGAATCAATGCAGACTTCATACTCTGCATCCTGCATTGCTAGTAGTTGGTTGTGACTTAAACAGAAGCCCCAACTTTCTTTGTAGTATGAGGTTCGATAAGGAATGCGATCAGGATAATCGGGCAAAGTGAATAAATGAGATTTCAATTCCTCCCAAGGCACAACTTTATTCACAGCCACGCTGTAGTTAACAACGTGCAAGTTGGATTTTTGAAAATCTACAATTCTCTCGCCTTTTGAGTTTTTAATATATGCGTCTTTAATATTCCACTCTTTTGGAACTTCCCAATCAAAAACTTCTGTTCCCGTAGAAACCTCATGTACTTTTAAAGGAATATAATTTTTAATTATTTTAAAGGTTTCACGAACTCCGTCACCTGTAATACTGCGACAAATAGGATATAAATCTGTTATTAGTTTATATATTTCCTCTCCAATCTCGCCAGAATCAAGAGATTTTCTCAAATCTGGTAGACTGATGATTTTAAGTGCTTCTTGCAGCATAAATAGACTCCTGATAAATTAGTAAGATAAGTAAAAAACAAGTAAACTATTCAATCTCTGGTTCATTAGAGGCAAATTGGCGCACTGCTTTTACTAAGTCTGCTGGTGTGCCGATATCCAAATAAGGTTCATCCTCAAATAGCTCTGCTTCTACTCGCAAACCGTTGTCAATCGCTGCTTGAATTACATCTCCAATTGGTATTTCTCGGCGTGGTTGCGAACGCTCAGTTTCAATTGTGGCTAGATACTGATGCAAAAACTCAGTAAAGGTTGGTTTCCAAACTGCTGCGCACCAACTATAGCGTAAATCGCTTTGATTTGGTTTTTCCACAATTAGCCGCACTCGCCCCTCTGAGTCAAAGTCAACCATACCGCCTTTTTGGGGATTTTCAAACGGCAATAAGTTTATGACTACATCTGCACTGCCAGCAGCAAGACGTGCAAGTAAACGCTTAAATGTATCATCGGGAGAGAACAGGATATCAGGAAAGCCAATAGCTACTATGGCGTTTTTGATAAATGGATAAGCTTGGTCTAAGGTATAGGGAACACCGAAAGGCAAGCGCACAATTAGATAGCCGAGGTGCATATCCACCAGCGTACCATCGCCAAAATAAGCTGGAATATCCCATTTACCAGGGCGCAGCAAAAAGTAAGCTTTACTAATACCAGCCAGTCGCATTTTCTCCAGCAAATAATGAGAAACGACTTTAGGTCTTAAGCTATCATCTGACTGATACCGAAACCCAATTGGGTACAACTCTTTACTGCTAGGTAAGGGTGAAATTCGAGTTGCTTGTCCCCCTGCTGGTATCAGCCCAATTACTTCGTGTTCGCGATCGTGCTTATTACTTGCCATAGTTTATCTATCAACTGAGACTGATACCATTTTGTTTTATCGTTGCCACATTTAAATTACTGAAACTACTTACTAGCAAGAATTTAAGAATCCAAGGCTCCAAAATCTATGGCTCCAAAATGGTATGAGCCTCAACAAATTCATTCCCAGGAACCACCCACCTGGGAATGAGGCGATCGATTCCCAGGGGGATGGACCGGAAAATCTGTCACTTAGCTGCGGACAGGATTGGAAAGCACAGACGGATCGAATACCAACACAGCATCTTCGGGACGCTCATTATCATAAAGTGACACTATTTCTTCTGGGATGTGAGCGAAATCAGTGCCGCGTAAGAAGTCCCTTAATACCGTTCCCGTGCAAGCAGAGTCAATATTCGGTGCGCCCCGCCGAGCTACCACATCATCAAGATGCACTGTTCTGAAGTCGATACTAATGCGGGTGCGTCCAGTAGTATTAGGTACAGTTGAGTGCATCTGTGCCGCTGAGAAGAGCGTTACCCCACCAACCTTTGTAACGATCCGGGTTTGCGGATCGAGTTCCATCGGTTCCTCTGCTTTTGGTTGTTTGCGGGTATCTGATTTAATATGCTGGGCAGCATTCTTGCGACTTTCTTTGTTCCATTCATAGTAGTTATAACCACTAGAGCCGTTTTTCACTGGCTCACTCCAGTAACGGGGATGGAAAGCCATGATATTATCTGGCTCTACGTCGTAAACCGGAAGCCACCAATTAAGCTGGCAAGGCGGAGCCGAGTACCAAGTGTCACGATGGGGATGGAAGGCGTAGGCGATGCCAGAGGTGAGGTAGTTGTTACTCGTCGCTGTACGCAGGCGCGGTACGTCGAAGTATGTCTTTTCTAAATCGCATCCCAACTCGCTCAGGATTCCCTGAATAAATTGTTTTGATTTGGGATGATGGATGAATTTTGGCTTGAGTTCAGCCAAAATTGCCGCATACTTTTCCACTGATAAGTGGTGCTGTGCTTCTGTTGGATGTAGGGGGGCAAAAGCCTCTTCAGCCAACTCGCGGGCAAATTCACACAGAGCAAGAGCGCTCTTGCAAGGTGAGTAGACGAACAACTGCCCGTTATAGAGTTGTTCGCGTCTGGCCTCATCACTGTGATTGGAATCGAAAAATATTGAATTCACCGTATTACTTCCTCCGAATCTAAAATGTAAATTTTATTTTTCTATTACCCGATCGCGAACGTTTTCAAGAACGGCCACTTCAAGTCTTTTTCAGCAATTTCACTGACTGGGAGCGGCCACTCTATACCTAATATAGGATCGTCATAGTGCAACCCTCGCTCGTAACCGGGGGTATATAATTTATTCATTTGATAAATAACCTCAGCCCCACCAGTTAGCGTCTGATAGCCGTGAGCAAACATTTCTGGTACATACAGCGCCCGACGGTTATCAGCAGTTAGTTCTACGCCAACGTGAGATAGGTAAGTGGAAGAGTCAGGACGCATATCTACGATTACATCATAGATAGCCCCTTGCGTACAGCGAACTAACTTTGCCTCAGTTGCAGGAGCTACTTGATAGTGCATTCCTCGCAGCGTGCCTTTATTGTAATTAAAGGCAATGCTGCATTGAGCATTAGTTATTTCTAAACCGCGATCAACAAATTCCTGGGCGCAGAAAGTTCGAGCAAAGAAGCCCCGACTATCTTCTTTTTGCTCTATGTCAATAATATACACACCTTTGAAAGCAGTTTCCGTGAAAATCATGGCTCGACTTGTACCTTAGAATTCTGGCTTATTAACTTTTCATTACTATCGGTAGTTTGCAGCAACTCCCAATTTGTCCAATCAATTTGATTCTTATCCTGACGTGATAACAAAACTTGCAATGCTGACACGCTCACTAAAGCTAGATAGGGAGTCATGATTTTTATCGTCATCAGCGGCCATCTTCTCAAAGCACCTAAGATCACCCTCAAATTATTTTCGTTTCTCCAATGTTTGAGCAACATTCTTCTGCAAACTATCTTTGAGTATCCTATTTCTTCTAGCTTCAGATAAACTGCTGGTGAGCTATAATTCATCTGGAAAGCTGATTTTGGATTTTTGAGCCAATAGCTAGTTCCGCAAGTATAGTCAACGTAAACATCTTTTGATATTTTTACACTTCCACCAGCAGCACAAAATCCAGTCCAAAAGATTTGAGCTTCTAAACTATTTACAGAATTTGTCCACTTTTGGATAGCTTGCTGTATCAGTTCTGTGC
>DATNQH010000391.1:0-11839 GCA_036704105.1 Leptolyngbyaceae cyanobacterium
CGTACTGAATTTCTTAGTTAACTTGTTGGCAGGACTGGTTGCATACACTTACCAAGAGAAAAAACCATCGCTGGATATTGCTTCAAAAGAACTAGCTGCCCTGCCTGTTGCCGTTTTTTAGTTCATCGAACTCACGTTAAAGTAAGTCTGCGTATGGGGGTCTTGATTCAGTCTTAATGTCTAAATCTTTACTAACCTTAGCTGTATCTATTACTAGAACTCATAAATATGGCGATTTGTACTTCAACGCAATTGCATTTTTACCTCTCCCCTAACCCCTCTCCACCTCTCCCTAACCCTCCCCTAAAAGGGTAGGGAACATATGGACGGAGGAATTTAAGGGCGAACTTTAGCCCTGTGGAGAGGGGAATCTACTCCCCCCTCCCTTTAAGGGAAGGGGGCAGGGGGGTTAGGTCTAGGATTAGGTATTTTATCCAATTGAGAACCGCTATAATTTTTTGTATTCCACAGGTGAGCAAAGTAAGTTGTAAGTGATGTATTGTTATTTTTATATCTTTGGCAAGGGACTAGTAGCATAAAAACTTCTGTGTTTACTTACGACAAAAGATGTATGGGTACAAGGCTTGTGCGCCCCTACTTACGAATTATTGTGGTCAATACCACCCTCATGAACCTTTACGTTTTGAGGATTAAGTAAATTTACTTGAAATAGATTTTTACACACTATTGATAGACAAATTTTTCAGTAATATCACGCTTAAACACTTACCTAAGTTGGCGTTAAATTTATTTTATAACTTAGTTTATGAAACTAAATTAAATTAATTAGCGCTCCTAAATTTAGGAATTAAAATCAATGAATGATTTTATTAAAGTTATTCAACCTATAGGTCTTTTAACTGGTAATAATGCTAAACAATTACGTTATCAAATTGATGATTTAGTAAATACTGGAGTTAATATTGTATTGATCGATCTGCAAAATGTAAAATTTATAGATAGCTCTGGTTTAGGTGTTTTAATTGCAGCACAGAGAATAGCAAAATTAGCTAATAGTAAGGTCTGTTTATGTTCAATTAACGAACAAGTGAAAATGTTGTTTGAGTTGAATAAAATGGATAGATTTTTTGAAATATTTGTAGATCAAGAGGATTTTAAAAATCAATTCTTTTTAACAGAATTATCGGTTGAATGAATTAGTTATTTAAGCTAATAAAAACGACTAATCGGTCTGCAAGTAGTAAATTTTGAAAACAAAGAAGCTGCTTGATTATAACTACGAAATAAAAGTATTATTCGTGGATGTGATCTAAAATTTTTCGGCAACAACAAGCAGCATAGTCTCAAGTCGCAAGTGTTTATTGCTGGGCGCAGCAAGTAAATTATTTATATAGCGCCTGGCAAAGGGCGACAACATAACTACAGCTTATTTAAAATTAGTCGGTAGACTCAAGCTAGCGATTAGCAGACACTATCAATCACTACTAATACCATTTTGTTTTATCGTTGCAACATTTTAATTGCTGAAACTACTTACTAGTAGGACTTTCAAAATCCAAGGCTCCTAAATCTAAGGCTCCAAAATGGTATAACCTAAACAAGGTGCGCCAATTAAGCAGAGCGACGTTGTTTAAAAGCGTTTAATATTCTCTTTGGCATTATATAAATCGCCGAAAGCGAAGCGGCTTGCGCTTTAAATAAATTGCAGGCTTTTACAAACATAAGTTAGCTATGACTGGGGAATCTTTTGCAAGCAATCTACTGTAGTGAAATTAAACCTAACTTTTAGCAAAGACAAATCATCCTCAAAAGTCTGCCTGGAAGTCGAGGTACGAATTTGATTTAACACATAGTCTAGAGCGTAAATATTTGTCTTTTCAAGGTCAGTTAGTAAATTAATGAATGCATCTAATCCCCAAAGCTCACTATCTGGTGTATGAACTTCGTAAACACCATCACTAAAAACGTATAAAGTACTGTTGCGTTCAATCTCACAATAATTATCATCAAAGTCATTGTCAGGTATTGCACCTACTGGCAGTGCTGGAGTTACCAATTTTTCTACCTGAATGTTTGCCGCAGATGTAGTACTTAGCAATACAGCGGGGGGATGTCCAGCACTAGCGTAAACGAGTTTGCGATCAACGACGTTATAAACTCCATACCAAATAGTGAAATATTTATCATCATGGTTAATCATTTGGAAGGCATAATTAAGTCCTCTAAGAACTTCGCTAGGTTGATAAAAGTTAGTGTTAGGTAGAGATCGCGATCGCAAGACATTGAGTACAGAAACCGATAGCAGCGCAGAACCCACTCCATGTCCTGAAACATCTAACAGATAAATTGCCAAGTTGCAATCGTCAAGCCAGTAATAGTCGAAGCAATCTCCGCCAAGTTGTGTTGAGGGAACAAACAGTGTTTCTATGCTTACAATTCCTGTCAACGGTCGAGGTAGAAGCGATCGCACATAATCAGCTGCTTCAGCTAATTCTGCTTCCAAAATTTGTTTTTGGGTTCGCAACTCCTGGTTTAGTATCTCCAAAGCTTGCTTTTGGTTTTGTAACTCTTGATTCATCTGGTGTAGCCGCAGTCCTGCTCTTACCCGCGCCTTTAATTCTTTAATATCAACTGGTTTGGTAAGAAAATCGTCTGCTCCTATGTCTAGTCCTTTAACTCGATCCTCTACGTCTGCGCGAGCTGTTAACAGAATGAAGAAGGTAGTGTTCAATTCTGGAGTAGTCTTAATCCGACGGCACACTTCTAGTCCATCTAGTTGCGACATCATCCAGTCACATATGATTAGAGCCGGACGAATCAAATGTGCTTTGGACAGTCCTGCTTCACCATCGCTTGCTACAGTAACGTCATAACCTTGGCGTTCGAGTGCTATTTTGAGTACTGTCCGAATCGTAGTGTCATCATCAATAATTAGAACTTTAAACATAAATTACGGATAACTTTATTTTGTTAACAAGTTGATTATTTAAAGAGCGAGTAAACAAAAAGCCTTTTTATATAAAATTACTTTAATCCTAGGCTAATTATTTATAAGCTATTATATGATCGAGAAAAGTTTGGTAGCCACTAGTGTGTCATAAAATCAGCATCAAAGTAAATAGTGAATTTAACACTTTAGACGAAATTTTGTTGTGGTTTGAACAGTTAAACCATCCGCCTATTTCCGAACCAGTAATATGGTGGCAATGCCAAACATTGCTACAGGAAGGATTTGCGAACGTTGTGGAACACGCCCACAAAGATTTACCACCTCAAACTCATATTCTTGTTGAAGCTGAGCGTAGTAATAAATACATAGAAATTACTATTTTGTATTTTGGCTCTAGCTTTAATTTAGAGCAAAAATTAAGAGAAATACCTGAGCTTGAGGATAATGATACTGAGGGCGGACGTGGACTGAAAATAATGGAAGAATATGCAGATGAGTTAAGTTATGAATGCAGACAAGATAATCAAAATTGTCTGCGGATAAGAAAGTATTACTAAACTTTAGTTAACTATTGATTAACGCTATATTTTATTATTTAAATACACTCGAATTTGGTTGATAAACGCTGCCATATTTGAGATTAAACTGTTAGCTTCTTCAACTAATTGATGTTGAGGAAGTTTTTCTAGTTTTTGTGCGTCTAGATACAGGGTCGTAGCTCCAACGTTGGCACTGGAACCTTTAAGCTTATGAGCCAGGGATTGAATCAGCTTAAAGTCATTAGCAGCGATCGCTGCTTTTATTGCTGATAAACAAGCCTGGGCATCTTCAACGAACATTTGCAATAATTCAAATTCAAATTCTGTATTGTTTTCAGAAAGCTGATGTAATTGTTCCCAGTCAAGCTGTAGATTGATTAAATTGGTACTGGTAAAAACATTTTGTGTCTCAGGCAGAATTGCTTCATTTTTTGTCGTGAGAATGGTATCACTCCAACGCTCTAACATAGCTGCCAATTTAGCTTTCGACACTGGTTTTGCTAGATAATCATCCATCCCTGCATCTAAACACTTCTGTTGGTCTTCTTTCATTGCATCAGCTGTCATCGCTATGATCGCAGGACGACAACCATTAGCAAAAGAGCTTTCTTGCCAAAGATGAATTTCCCGTGTAGTTTCCAAACCGTCGAGAATTGGCATTTGGCAGTCCATCAAAATCAAGTCGTAAGGAATTTTTTCTAATAACTGCAAAACTTCTTTACCGTTGGCAGCAACATCAGCTTCATAACCCAGGCTCTGAAGTTGCTTGAGAGCAACTTTTTGATTTACTAAATTATCTTCAGCTAATAGAATTCTTAACTTGAATTTAGCAGCAGCGGGGCTATTATCTAGAGACTTTTGAATAGGGGTGGAAAAAGAGGTAGAAGGAATGCTCGACGTTTGGGAAGCCAAAGTTTTTGTTGCCAAGATAGCCATAATCGTATCGAAAAGCCGAGATGATTTAACAGGTTTAACCAGATAAGCCCCAAATCCGATTGCGAGCGCTTGTTGCACCTCATCCCGTCGATTAGTAGAGGTGAGCATAATCAGTGGAATCTCAGCTAAAACAGGATTTGCCTTAATTTGTTCTCCCAGGGTTAAACCATCTGTCTGAGGCATTTGCATATCAACTAAGACAGCATCATAAAGTATCCTCTGCTCCAAAGCATTTTGTAGAGTAATAAGTGCAGTAGCCGCACTTTCAGCTTCATCCACCTGCATTCCCCAACGAGTAGCTTGATAGCGGACGATTTTCCGATTGGTAGCATTATCGTCGACTACTAACAAGCGCCGATTGGTTAAACAACTGAGATCCTCTATTGGGCAAGCCTGGATTGCAAAAGCGAAAGTCATCTCAAACCAAAACTTAGAGCCTTGCCCTAGCTGACTTTCTACTCCAATTTCTCCTCCCATTAAAGTTACTAGCTGCTTGCAGATGGCTAATCCCAAACCTGTGCCGCCATATTTGCGGGTGGTGGAAGCATCTACCTGGGTGAACGGGGTAAAGAGTTTTCCTTGGTTTTCAGGGCTAATCCCAATCCCAGTATCTATTACAGCAAAGCGAATTGTTGCAGTATCAGATGTTGCCGATTGCATTTCTGCCCGCAGCACCACTTCACCAACTTCAGTGAACTTGATCGCATTGCCAATTAGGTTCATCAGAATTTGTCGCAGGCGGCCAGCATCTCCTTGCAGGTGAGTCGGAACATTGTTATCGATTAATGCTGCAATTTCCAATCCTTTGTTATGAGCTTGGGGCGCAAGTAAATCTAACACTTCTTCCACACAACTGGACAAGTCAAAGTCTAGAGTTTCTAGAGCCATCTCCCCGGCTTCAAGTTTTGATAAATCCAAAATTTCGTTAATTAAACTTAACAGGGCATCGCCACTAATACGAACTGTTTCGACGAAATCTCGCTGCTCTGGAGTTAGGGAAGTTTCCAACAACAAACCAGTCATTCCCAAAACGGCATTCATGGGAGTGCGGATCTCATGGCTCATATTGGCAAGGAATCGAGACTTGAACCGCGACGCTTCCAAAGCAGCTTCTCGCGCTTCGACTAACTCGTTAATTACGTCAGTCACCAGAACAATGCCACCGATTTCACCTTCTGGGTTACGCCAAGGGTGAATTGCCCAGCGCAAATAGACTTTAGATCCATCAGCCCGCTCAAATACATCTTCTGGGTTGGAAATAGCTTCACCTTGCAGCGCGCTTTGATGAATAGCTTTACAGCCTTGGGGTAGATCGGGAAAGAGTTCGTAATAGCTACGATTGACGATGGACTGTCCCTCTAGGTTGTAGTCAATCAACCACTTCTGGCTATGGGCAAGAAAGCGCATCTGGTTGTCAAACATTGCTATTGCCACAGGCGCTGCGGCAATAATTTCTTGAAGTTGCTGCCGCTCTTTCTCCAGAGACTCTTGTAGCAGGCGAGTGCTAATATCAACAGACACACCTCCTAGCAACCGTCGCCCAGAAACATCTGTGATCGGAAACTTGAAAGATAACCAGTAGTGGGGACAGCCATCGGGAGTGGGAACGGTTTCAATTACCTCTATCGTCTTACCTGTGGAGAAAACAGCAATGTCATTTTCGCGCACTGGCTTTGCACTTTCTTCTGGTAGCCAGTCAAAATCGGTTTTCCCTTGCAAATCGGTAGCTTTTATGTTGAATGTATGTTCAAATGGTTCGCTGATATAAACGTATTGTCCCTGTTCATCTTTCATATATGCCATTACAGGACTGTTGTTCATAAAAGCTTTGAAGCGTTCTTCACTTTCTCGTAGTGCAGCCTCTGCTTGCTTACGTTCAGTCATATTGCTAGCAATTCCGAGAAAACCCGTGATGTTGTTTTCTGCATCACGTAACGCTGTCACTGATAGCAGTACTGGAAAGCGGCTGCCATCTTTGCGAATGTAAGTCCATTCACGCTCGTCTAGTTCTTGGTGTCGCGCCTTAGCAACAAATACCTCAAAACCTGGTTCAATGCTTACTCCCATCTCCTGGGACAATTCTTGCGATCGCCTAACAACTTCGTCCTGATCGTGGACAATTGCTAGGGCTGCTTTCCCCACAACCTCCACCGCAGCATATCCTAAACACTGTCCGGCTGCGGCATTAAAAGTGCGAATTCTACCGTCAATAGTTGTAGAAATAATCATGTAGTTGGCACTATCCAGAATTGCTTGTTGCAGCAGGGTTGTTTGTTGCAGCATCTCTTCTGCCTGCTTGCGCTTGATGAATTGACCAAACTGGTAGCCAACAGCACTCATCATTTCGAGCAATTCTAGATCGGGTTGCTGGATTTCATGATTGAATAAGGTAACTACACCAAATATTTCGTTGTTGCACACAACCGGGAAACCGAAAGCTCCGTGCAGCCCTATCTCAGAAGCAATTTTGACTCGGTGGAAATTTGCATTTTCAATAACATCAGTAATCCAGAAAGGTTGACAATTCGCCCAAATCCAACCTGGCATTCCAACGCCAAGCGAAAAGCTCATCTGCTTAGCGATCGCCTCAAATTCTAGAACTTCAAACTCTGGCAAATGCCAAGTTTCCACACAACGTAGCAGATTTGTTTGTCGATCCACACTCCAGAATTCTCCTAGCTGCCACCTTAAGCTTTCACATATAGCTTGGAGTATTTTTGGTGTAGCTTCGCTCAAAGTGGCAGACTCTGCCAATATACGGGTTACAGCGTGCTGTGCTGTCAAACGTTGTTCTGTACACTTGCGCTCAGTAATATCTATGCCATTGCCGATAATATATTCAACTTCCCCCTCTTCGTCGAGCAGGGTAGTATTAGACCAAGCAATCAGTCGGCGGCTTTTATCTTTCGTTACCCAGAAGTTTTCATGCTCGTTTGGAAAATGCCCGGCTCGAAGTTGTCTGAAAACAGTTTTAACTGGCTCCACTTCTTGAGGAATCAGGAACAAGTCCCAGAAATGCTTACCTTCTACCTCAGCTTGCGAGTAACCAGTGGTTTGTTCGCACACTTGATTGAAGCGAACAATTTTTCCCTGTGAGTCGAGAACTACGATCAAAGTGCTGCTGGTATCAAGCACGGCAGCATTGAAATCACGCTCTTGCTTTAGTGCTACCTCGGTTCGCTGGCGATCGCTAATTTCACGATAAATTAAGTAGAAGATTGCTATGAGGATGAACAGAACCAGGCTAAAGGCACTTGAGAAGGTAAAAAGCGTATTGGGAGTACTTACTTGGGCAGAGTGCGATCGCTCAAGCAACAACATCTTCTCCTCTTCTTCCATCTCATGAATTACCTGGCGAATGCCATCCATGAGATTTTTTCCCTTATCGGTTAGCACAACAGAGGAAGCTTGCTTAAATCCCTTGTCCTTGCGTAGTTCGATTGTTTGCTTGAGTTCGGCAAGTTTTTCAGCAATCAACGGCTCCAGAGTATTCAGCCTCTGCTGTTGCCTGGGATTATTTAGATTTAATTGGCGCAAATCCTTGATTTTCCGACCAATATCTGTTGTTGCATCCCGATATGGCTGTAAATAACGCTCTTGTCCTGTGATAATGTAGCCGCGTTGCCCAGTCTCAGCATCCTTAATTTGGGAGAGTACATTTTCCAGCGATAAAATAATTTTTTGTGTTTGTGCTGCTTGGTTAGAAGTCTCAACCAAATTAGTCACGCTGCGGTATGAGTTCCAGCCGACAGCAACCAATATGGTTGAAGTTAAACCAAACCCAGTGACAATCTTATGGAAGAATTGTTTGCGCTTGCTCATTGACTTTTTGCGCTCAAAAGAGATGCGTTCTAAATTGGCTAAGTTGTGACGTTGTTCGAGTAGCTGGGCTGCTCGATTGCCTAATGTTTGTAACGCCTCAATTTGTTGAAAATTTAGTTCTCGCGCTACATAGTCAATTACACACAACGTCCCCAAAACCTGCGCAGTGGATGTTATCAGGGGAACGCCAGCGTAAAACCGGATCTGGGGATGAGAAATTACTAGTGGGTTGGTTGTAAATCGTTCGTCTTTGAGCGCATCCGACACAATCAAAATTTGCGGCTGCCCAATTGTATAAGCGCAAAATGCTTTGTTATGAGGTTGAGCATTTTTTCCTACTTTCAACTTGAACCATTGGTGGTTAGGAGCGATAAAACTGATGAAGGCAATGGGGGTGCCACAAATTTGCGCCGCGTTACGAGTAAGCTCTTCAATTACAGGTTCAACACCAGCGTCGAGGATTTTACACTGCCAAATAGATTCGAGTCTGGCTGCTTCAGTTTGGGGCAGTGGAGCGTTGATTGTTATTGTTCCTACTTTTGATGCACCAAGCTTTGCTGCAAGAAGCGATCGACGGGCGGCAGTACTCATCTAGACACCATTGCTTGATAAAATATTAATATTATTAAGATTTCGCTTGAGCGCCTACAGAAATAACACTGAGATTGCATTTATAAAAACAGCCGAATAAGTTGTTCTAACCTGAAGAAGTTTTTGCAACACAACCCCTTGTTCGCTGGAATTATTTACAGTCCTAAGTTGGGAAGCTGAAGCGGAGGATAGAACGAATAAAATTCTTGCTCTTTGCAGCGGCGTAACTATTCTATATTCTCTGTTTGGAGGCGCAGATCTGAATCAATTTCTCACGATTAGACTTAGTGGAAGCTCATTCGTTCAAGGCTTCGAGTTGGCACTCACTAAAGTAGGAGCGCTCCCAAGGCACAAATCTCAAATTGCATTCCAAAAATCTCTCTCAATATAAATGCTTCGCTCGACTCGACTATTCACAATAGAATTTAAAGTGAGTGCTTCGGAAGATACCAAGTGAACGTAGACGAGTTTGTTAAGCAGATTCAACAAATGCATAAACGCATGGCTGAACTGCAACAGAATGCCAGCCAATTACCGTTACAGCAACAAAGTCAGTTGACCCCAGATCTTGAGAAATTGAGTACTGCTTTGAGGGATTTGCAGGTAACGGAGGAAACTATCCGGCTTTTGCTTTCTGCGGTGCAGCAATCCAAAGATTCGATTATTATTACCACGGCAAAACTCGATCCACCGCACCCTAAGATTGCCTTTGTCAATCCAGCTTTTAGCCAGATGACTGGTTACACAGCTGAGGAAGTGCTTGGCAAAACTCCACGTTTACTGCAAGGTGCCAAAACCGATCGCGCCCTTCTAGATGACTTACGTCAACATCTATCTGACGGAATACCTTTTCACGGCGAAGCTATCAACTACCACAAGGACGGCACAGAATTTTATATTGAATGGCATATTACCCCGATTCGTAATGTCAGCTCTTCGATTACGCATTTCGTAGCCATTCAACGAGATATTACTGCTCGTAAACTGATGGAGCAAGAACGCGATCGCCTGCTAGAGCGGGAGCAAGCTACTCGTGCCGAAGCAGAAGCGGCAAACCGAATCAAAGATGAGTTTTTGGCAACGCTCTCTCACGAACTGAGAACCCCACTGACTCCAATTCTTGGTTGGTCAAGGGTGCTGCAAACAAACAAGCTATCGGAAGCGAAGCTCCAAGAGGTATTGGCAAAAATCGAGCTGCACGCCAAGCGTCAGGTGCAACTAGTCGATGACTTGCTCGATCTCTCGCGGATCGTACAGGGCAAATTAGCACTCAATCTAACTTCCGTCACACTAGTTACGCCGATCGCTGCTGCGCTTGAAACAGTTCGCCTAGCGGCTGAGGCGAAATCAATTCGGATTAAGACCATGCTTGACTCAACTGTGGGACAAGTCATGGGCGATGCAGGCAGACTGCAACAAGTGATGTGGAACTTGCTTTCAAATGCGATCAAATTCACCCCAGAAGGCGGTTGCATTATGGTGGAACTAGAACGAGTGGATCGTTATGCCCAAATCGCAGTTAGTGACACGGGGCAAGGTATTCATTTTGACTTCCTACCGTTTGTGTTTGATCGTTTCCGGCAAGAAGATAGTTCGATCACGCGCCGATTTGGGGGTTTGGGGTTGGGACTTGCGATCTCCCGGCAAATAGTAGAAGCGCATGGCGGCACGATCGCGGCTGAAAGTCCTGGTGTGGGAAAGGGGGCAACTGTTACTGTTAGAATACCGCTAATGACGGCTTCTCAACAGACAAAATCAAACAGCGAATTACCAAAAGCTAATTTGGATTTGAGCGGCGTAAAAGTTTTGGTAGTAGAAGATGACCTTGGGACGCGGGAATTTGTTACTTTCGTACTCGAACAGTATAACGCTGATGTCACCATAGTTACATCGGCTGGTGAGGCGCTAAAAGTACTGACTAAGGTCTTGCCAGATCTACTGGCGATCGATATTGGGTTGCCTCATGTGGATGGCTACACGCTGATACGTCAGATCAGATCTCGGACACCAGAGCTTGGAGGGCTGATTCCAGCGATCGCGCTTACAGCCTATGCTGGGGAGCATGACCAGAAACAGGCACTTGCTGCTGGTTTTCAAGTGCATATTCCCAAGCCAATCGAGCCAGACGAGTTAGTTGCAGTTGTTGCTCGACTTACTCGCAGCTAGCACAAAATCGCTAGTACGTCAAAATTAAATTGTAAGTGAATATAATTTTTTGGAAAGCTCTAATTAATTATTTTCCTACTTTCCTGTTGTGTTCTGAGAAATCCAGTTGAGGTAAGGTTGAGAACCAGCAACAATAGAAAGCGCGATGATTTCTGGTACTTCGTAAGAATGCAGTTCTCGGATTTTAGCTTCTAGAGTGGGAAATTGGGATAAGTCAGTTTTAATCAGCAGCTGCCATTCTTGCTCTTGATGCAGTTCTCCCTGCCAAGTGTAAATCGATTGAAGTGGGACTATATTTACACAAGCAGCCAATTGAGATTTTACTAGGGTTTTTGCGATCGCCTCTGCTTCTTGCTGTGAACCAGCCGTCACCAGCACTACACCATAGCCAGTTAAGTTGAAGTTCTGATCCATAATTGCAACCACTGTAACCGACATCAAGTTCTTTTTTACTCGTACTTGCGAGGCTAGAGCCTCCTGATACTATTTACTCAGCTATCGCTTAGTATCTAAAAGACAAATCGAGGCAGAGCCTCGTTTAGCTTTCGTCGGGCAAAATCTGAATTGTTAGTGATTAGCTCAAGAATCCTTGACCATTTACGGCTGGGATTGTCAAACAGGTTCAACCTCGCAGTACCGGGGTTCTTTTCGGCATAGACTTCAAGATTAGCTTGAGAGTTTGTTATCTATCTCTAACTCGTCAACATATAGAACCCATTTGAGATCTATACAGGAGGGCAATCGAATTTGGCTGAACTACGAGCTAAGTTACAAATTTTATAGATTGATCGTCAGGATTTTTTTCTTGCTTTTTTTGTCGCTCAACACGACTGTATTGTAGGGTGATGTATCCGTTCCCAGCGGAATTGGCAGC
>DATNQH010000392.1:0-3280 GCA_036704105.1 Leptolyngbyaceae cyanobacterium
CAAAGTCCAAAAGATAATGCGATAACTTATTTTACCTTTAAATTTGTTAACAGGGTCTTGAAAATAAATATCTTTTGTGTAAATTTCATAGGAAATATCTCGCTCAAAAAGTGTAGGTAAGTCTTGCTTGAGCGTTTCAATTACTTGTTCATGCGATCGCTCTTCCACTGTCACAAATTAAAAACGATTTTGCCAAAATCTGAACAAAGCCTGAATACCCTTGCTTAAAGATAGCTTTCTATTGTCGCTGCGACTGAGAGCGGAATTAGGGATTGAAATATTATGACGCAAAACATCAGCCAGCGTATTATTATTTTCTCGTAAACCTTCGTAGAAGAAAAACACCTCTCCTGAAATGCCACAAGAGCGATTGTAAGCGATCGCCTGCAACAAAAGATCGGAGCTAATACGATACGAGCCGATTTTTATCAGCATACCTGGCGCAAGTTTCGCAAGCTGTGGAGTAAATTCGTTGACAAGTTTATCAATTTCCCGTTTGTAACTCTCAAAGTCGCGGCGATAAATTTGCGGATGGATAATATCTACTATTCCTCTTTCCATCCATGTTTTGGTGTCTTGCAGATATTCCTTCAATCCCCAATCATAGACACTAGGAGCGATTGACACTAACAAATTTGGATTGACAGCTTTTACCTCCTGATAGAGATGAGCCAAGAAATCGGTAAGAATATCAGCACGCCACTGAAGCCATTGTCTATCCTTGGGATTCTGCGGCGGATTTTGGTTGAATTCCTGGCGGTAACGCTCTACAGTTCCCTGATCATAGCCACCTTCGCTGGGTAGTGCAGGTAATCTGTCATCCCCTTGAATGCCATCTACATCATAGTTCTTAACAACTTCTAGCACCAAACTGAGCAAAAAATCTTGCACTTGGCGATCAAGTGCATTCATCCACTCGAAACCATTCTTTTTCAATAAATTACCATTGCGATCGCGCGCCGCCCACAGGGGTTTTTTCTCCAGCAGCATTCCCCCATTCAAATTATAGGAACTGGCAAAGCCGTATTCAAACCAGGGAATCACCTTCAAACCCACTCGCCGTGCTGCGTTAATTACCTCTGCTAAGGGATCTCGATCTTGATATCGCGGATCTATCGCAACATCAAAATTATCCCGCATAATTTGACTGGGATAAACTGTGAACCCTTTACTCCACACAACCGGAAACACCAGATTAAATCCCGTCTGTGCGAGGAATTCCATCGCCTCAACAATGTTTTGTTGGGAATTGAGAACTTCACTATCAGTGTTGGTAATCCAGACACCTCGCACTTCTATCATGATTCAAGTCGCATCGATCCGACGATATCGCGCCTGCATCACCATATAAATTCCATAAGCGATTAAACCCAATGCTACAATCCCCAAAAGCCAAGCACCATAGGGTTGTTCCCGTAGCGTTTCTAATGCTTCACCCAATCCTCCCGCTTCACCCGCGTCAGACTTACGCGCTGCTTGAATTAAAAAGAAGCCGATAAGGCAGAATACAACACCACGCGCCGCCAACCCAAATCTACAGATAGCTTTTACCCATTTTTGCTCTGCGTCGCTTAATTCGGATAAATTGAATTCTTTACGAAATTTAGTAGTAAAGGCTTTATAAAACTGATAGAAACCTAAACCGATAATGAATGCACCAACAGTTCCTACCAACCATTGACCAAAAGGTTGTGAAAGTAATCTTGCTGTCCAATCTTGAGTAGAATTACTATTACCACTAGCGGAACCCAAAATAATTCGTACCGCACTAAGAGCTAATCCGGCGTAAATAATTCCACTAATAGCGTAACCAATTCGCTGCAAAATTCCCTTGGTGTCTCTGCCTTTATGTTCGGGATCTTTAATTGCCTGAACAAATTGCCAAAGTACATATCCAAATAAACCGATCGCTACCACACCGAGCAAAACTTTACCAAACGGCTGCGTTACAATCTCCTGAAGCGCGCCTTTTGTATCTGTAGTTTTCCCACCCGTGCCAAAAGCCGCTTGCGCTGCCAACAATCCGACGATACTGTAAACAACTCCCTTGGCAGCATAGCCGAATCGCGCTAGTCGCTCAACCCACAATGAGGGGTTCTTTGTCAACTGCTGTGTCATGGTATATAAATATACTTACTTTCATGTTGTATGACAATCAATTAAGGATTACATCTGCCTAAGTATGTAGCTTTTATTTCTAATAATTTGCGTCGTGCCTTAGTGGTACTTTCTTTTAACAGATGTTTTTATCTTGAGCCAGAGACAGCATTTAAAGCATCTGATTCAGCACCAATCCTAAGTTGAGTGTAAAGCTTGAGGAGTATTACATTGATGTCTGTACTACAAGGTTCTTGGCAACACGCATATATAACTACTAATGGTGTCAAGCTGCACTATGTCACCCAAGGAGAAGGCGACTTGATGCTGATGCTGCACGGGTTTCCAGAGTTTTGGTACTCTTGGCGACATCAAATACCAGAGTTTGCTAAAAATTATAAAGTCGTCGCCCTTGACTTGCGTGGTTACAACGATAGCGATAAGCCAGCAGATAAGTCAGCTTATGTGATGGATGAGTTTATCCGCGATGTTGAGGGTGTAATTAAGGGATTGGGTTACGATAAGTGCATTTTAGTCGGACATGATTGGGGTGGTGCGATCGCCTGGAACTTTGCCTATGCCCATCCTGAAATGGTAGAACGGTTGATTATACTAAATCTGCCTCATCCTGCCAAATTTGCTGAAGGTATGCGTAATCCCCAACAGCTACTACGTAGCTCTTATATGTTCTTCTTTCAGATCCCCTGGCTGCCAGAATTTCTAATTCAATCTTCAGATTATCAGCCAATTGAAACTGCTATCAAGGGTATGGCTGTAAATAAGAGTGCTATCACCAAAGAAGATTTGGAAGCTTATAAAGATGCAGCTGCTAAACGGGGTGCAATGACAGCTACGTTGAACTATTACCGCAATATCTTTCAGCAGAGAATGACGAGCCAGGATTGGAGCGTTCTGGAAGTTCCAACTTTGATGATTTGGGGAGAAAAAGATACTGCACTGGGTAAGGAATTAACCTATGGAACCGAAGCCTATGTAAGGGATTTTCAAATCAAATACATTCCTGATTGCAGTCATTGGGTGCAACAAGAACAACCTCAATTAGTTAATCAATATATGCGAGAGTTCCTTGGTTAATTGTAATTTTAATTTATAATAAACCTACTTCCTATAAATCCCTCACTGGGGTAGGTTTATTTCATTTAACAAGTTAGACTTATTTGAT
>DATNQH010000393.1:0-12011 GCA_036704105.1 Leptolyngbyaceae cyanobacterium
AATATCAGATTGGTTGAGACGACCGTACCAATGTTTGTTAGAGACGAGCCGCCGCTGAAGTTTTGTTGGCAACCACGACACTTCATGAGGTTTTGGTTGAGACACCAAAGCAACGACTCCTGCTTCGCAACGGTCTAGACAACCAGAACGACGAATTTCTACCCGATCTTCTAGCTGTCGCTTTTCAATCTCTTCCACAAAGGCTTGATAAACTTCCATAGCACCACAGTTATGGCAGCAACCCTCTGGATCGTTTGCATCGCGCTGTTTTGTACAGACAAACACGCGATATTTAGCTGAATTCATAATTTTTAATTCCTTTAGAGATTAAGTTAATATTGCTTAATAACATATGGGCAATAACTCATATAATATGAGCGATGACTCAGTTTTTGCCAGCATTTGATTTTTAATTCAGATGCCGATGCGCCGACAGAAGTAGCTTTGCCCGAATTGGTGAGAGCAGAGATCGCATCTCATGCAGTAAATCCAAAGCTGCATAAAGTGCTGGATGAGCAAGTACCTCGAATTGGTCCGATCAAACAAGTCACCAATGCAGAAGAAAAAATTAACGCTTTGCTTCGTGCTTACCTGGAGCAAAGGCGCGATCGCATTTTATCCCAAAACCTCGATTTGGCGGTATTCATTTTGGGGCGTACAGTTGAAGCCTTAACTCATGCAGTAGCGATCAAACGTCCGGAGTTACTGGGTGATGGACAGATCGAGCAAGAAATTACAAATCTTTTGTTGTCCTATCTAGTAGGAACGTAACTCAAACTCGTTGCTATTGTTGAGGTTGAGCAGGCGATGACGTTGAAGTCCACAGTTGAGGCAGTATAACACTTTTTGCTAAACTCAAGCGAAAAATTCCGCCTCTTCCAGAACGAGAAGACAAACAAGTAGAGTGAATCAAACTAAAAGTGAAAATATATTCAGCCAGAATGAGATTGAGAATTAATACCCCCTAATTGATAAAATTGAGTATGACGCATTGTCAAACCTTCTGGAGAAAGTTATGAAATTAATTGCTGCAACGCTGCGGCGCTTGGGTTTAGCAGTTTTAACAATCGTTTTGGTCGCCAGCAGCTTCGCTGTATTTGCTCCTACAGCAGCGGCTGACACATACCAGGTGAAGCTAGGTTCTGACAAGGGAATGCTTCAGTTCCAGCCATCAAAGCTAAGTGTTAAACCAGGAGACACCATTGAGTGGATAAACAACAAAGTTCCTCCCCACAACGTTGTCTTCGATAATGCTCAAAACCCATCTAAGAGTGCAGATCTAGCCAAAGGTTTGTCTCACAAGCAGTTGCTCATGACCCCTGGTCAATCTGTAAAAACTACCATTCCAGCAGATGCACCAGCTGGTGATTACTCTTTCTACTGCGAACCCCACCGGGGTGCTGGCATGGTTGGCAAAATTACAGTTGAAGGCTAAAGTGTAGCCCAATAGCTACAAGCCTGATGTAATTTAAATTCCTGCCGCGATCGCGCTAAAATGCCCCAAAAGTCTTCAAAACAGACTTTTGGGGCATTTTAACTTTAGAAGCGGCTTTCTCAGTAGCGAGTGGTGAGTGAACTTTGGACAAAGGACTTGCTAATCCTTCCCATAGACAGACGTGCAGCATTGTCAACAGCAGTAGGATGCCTGTTAAAGTTTCTGCTTGTTTTTTGTGTTTTCTATTCAGGTACGAGCTGATGACTTCCACACCTCTAATGCCCGAAAAAAGCGGTTTAGAGCTTCCCATTCAACAAGTTCGCCCGATAAATCACAACCAGAGGCGATCGCGCCCAATAGAAGAAGGTAAAAAAACTCTGCACGCGTAAACTACCATATACACGCATCGATGATTATGTCAAGGTACTGTCTATTGTTCGTAATCTAACTCGTTTTCAAAGGAGATTTATCATGGCTGATAAAACAAAAGTTTGGCTAATCACAGGTAGCTCCACTGGGTTTGGACGATCGCTCACCGAAGCAGTACTCAAGCATGGATATCGTGTAGTTGCTACTGCCCGTAAACCAGAGCAACTTAGTGACTTAGTTGATCAGTATCCAGAGACGGCAAAAGCCGTGCGCCTCGATGTAACCAACCTACAAGATGTCCAAGATGCGGTGAAAGCTACCTTTGATGCATTTGGTCAAATTGATGTACTGGTGAATAATGCTGGCTATGGCACTATTGGCGCGATCGAAGAAGTCAGTGACGATGCCATTCACCGCCAGTTTGATACTAATGTCTTTGGAGCGCTTAACATGATGCGGGCAGTTCTTCCTGCCATGAGAAAGCAGCGCAGCGGACACATCCTCAATCTCTCGTCTGTGGGCGGCTTTGTCTCTTTCCCTGCAAGTGGAATCTACTGCGCGACGAAATTTGCTCTAGAAGGACTATCTGAGGCACTATCCAAGGAGGTAGATTCGCTGGGAATTAAAGTGACGATCATTGAGCCTGGTGCTTTCCGGACTGACTTTAGCGGTCGATCTCTTGCAGCACCAGACCAACTTATCGACGATTACGCCCCTATTAGTGGTAAAATGCTTCAGTGGCTACGGGAAATGGACGGCAAGCAACCAGGCGATCCAGACAAAGCAGCCGAAGCGATGATCCAAGCGGTTGAAAGTGACAATCCACCTTTGAGATTGGCTTTAGGAGAAGATGCTGTTAGTGCGATCGATGAAAAGCTTCATTCAGTAAAAGCAGAACTTGATGCCTGGAAAGAGGTTTCGCTCGACACTGCATTTGAAGGGGCGGTGTTTAGTGCGATCGGTGGATAACACTGTTGTTTAAATAATTGGGATGGCGAGAATATTCAAGTTGTTTTTGTTCTAGAAGTACGCCAGTGATGTTTTTGGCATTGGAAGCAGATTCATTTGTTACCAAATGGAACGACCGCGTTGATGCTGGAAGTATAGCCAGTATCAGCTAATTTAACGGTTGTGTTGCTGGAGAACAAAGTGTAATGTACATAACGTTAGATGTAACATTCAACGAATTCGCTGTTTCAGGCAATAAAGGCAGAAGCTTAACCGTTATGTACGTTCAACACTTATAATATCTCAAACTCAAACTGCTCAAACACCCCCTAGTTCCAAACAGATCGATGCTAATTGTTCACTTATTACTATTAGTCGCTGTTTGCACAGAAGTGGATATGTAAATCTGGTAATTGCTAGCAATCGAAAAAATTAATCATATCATACATAAACAATGAATAAAGTAGATATATACGAGCAGCGCATTCATGATATATTTCCTGAGCTTTCAATTGAAAATATCAGCTTGTATGACGAAGGTTTAGATAATGACATTATTGAAGTCAATCAGGAACTGATTTTTCGCTTTCCCAAACACGAGCAAGCAGTTAAAAAATTAGATCGAGAAGTAAAGATACTAAAATTAATCAAAAATTATATTACATTAAATATTCCCAAGATTTTTTACGAACATCATCAAGTTATTGGTTACTTTATGATGTGCGGCACAACTTTAAAAAAAAATATATTGCCAGAACTTGACGAACAGAAACTTAACTTAGTTGTCAAGCAACTAGCTACATTTCTTAAAGAATTACACAACGTACCAAAAGATAAAATTTTAGAGTTCGATATCCCTGAATCAGCAGTTGGTAGTAAATTTGAAGATTGGGTATATTTATCTGATCGCCTTCAAGAAAAAGTTTTGCCTGAATTAAGCGAAAGTAAACAAACAGATGCTAAAAAACATTTTGTGTCTTTCTTAGACAAGAAAAGCAATTTTGAATATAAACCAAAAATTATACATGGTAACTTAGGTTCATATCATATCTTGTTTGATAAGAAGAAAAAGTGTGTCAGCGGTGTAATTGATTTTGGAACTGCTGGATTGGGCGATCCAGCAATCGATCTTGCTACTTTAATTTATAGCTATGGAGAAGATTTTGTTAGCAGATTTTATCAATTTTATCCGGAATTAAAATCATATTTAGAACGTGCTAGATTTTACATAGAAACCTTTAAACTGCGCTGGTTGCTTTCAGGAATTACAAACAAAGAAATGGAATGGTTTTTATCTAATTTAGGTAGCGCAAAAGATATTAATTTACCATAATAAAACCTCAAGGGCAATGCCCACCTTACATTTACTCATAAGGTAATAGTAAAAGCAAAATTATATGAAAATACTCGTACTTAATGCCGGATCGAGTAGCCAAAAGAGTTGCCTTTATCACATAGATAATTCATTGCCAGATTCGCCACCAGAACCTGTGTGGTCAGCGAAAGTTGATTGGACTCGACATCAAGGAATGGCAGAAATCAAGATTCAAACTGGGCAAGAAATATTGGAAGAAGAACTACCGAGTAAATCCCGCCCAGAAGTAATTTCTCATATGCTGGATACTTTGAGCAAAGGTAAAACTCAAGTAATTGCCGACTTAGCTGAAATTGATATAGTAGGTCATCGCGTGGTGCATGGTGGTGAAGAATATCGTCAAGCAACGGTAATTACGTCAGAAGTCAGAGATGCGATTATTCATCTTTCTGCTTTCGCCCCAGCCCACAACCCAGCAAACCTAGAGGGAATTGAAGCAATTGAACAAATACTGCCAGATGTGCCACAAATAGCAGTATTTGACACAGCTTTCCACAGTAATTTACCCTTATATGCCACAATTTACCCCATTCCCTACGAATGCTTTGAACAAGGTATCCGCCGCTACGGGTTTCACGGTATCAGTCACTCTTATTGCGCTGGGCGTACTGCTCAACTTTTACAGCAAGATTTGCAGTCTTTGCGCTTGATTACTTGTCACTTGGGTAATGGTTGCTCTTTGGCAGCTATTCGAGAAGGTAAGAGTATTGACACCACAATGGGGTTTACTCCCCTAGAAGGATTGATGATGGGCAGTCGTTCTGGTTCAATCGACCCAGGAATTTTAATTCACCTAATAGGACAGGGATATGATGCCGATAAGTTAGATGAAGTCCTCAATCGTGAATCTGGATTGAAAGGGATTTCTGGTTTATCGGGTGATATGCGCTCTATTCAAGGAGCGATCGCTTCTGGTAATTCCCGCGCCCAACTCGCCTTTGATGTATACGTTCACTCGCTACGCAAGCACATCGGCGCTATGCTTGCTACCCTAGGCGGGCTTGATGCATTGGTGTTTACTGGCGGTGTTGGGGAAAATCAACCCCTTCTGAGAAAATTAGCTTGTGAAGCTTTCGGATTTTTGGGATTGAAGTTAGATTTAGAAAAGAATGCTCAGTCACCACCTGACACAGATATCGCTACGCCAGATTCATCTGTCAGAGTTTTGCTCGTGCATACCGAAGAAGATTGGGCGATCGCAACTGAATGTTGGCACTTAGCTCAAAAGCCATAACTAACTCATGCGATATCTAGCACTGGCTTCTGATTACGACGGTACGCTGGCAACAAATGGTTGCGTCCATCCGGAAACAGTAGCAGCGATCAAACGTCTGCGCAACTCTAAAAGAAAATTAATTTTGGTCACGGGAAGGGAACTCGATGAACTGCTGCGTGTATTTCCAGAAATTCATCTTTGCGATTTGGTAGTAGCTGAAAACGGAGCTTTGCTATATAACCCGGCAACCAGAAAGGAAAAACTGCTCTGCTCAAAACCACCAGAAAAGTTTGTTCAAGCACTGCGCGATCGCGGTGTCGCTCCTCTTTCCATCGGACGCGCGATCGTCGCCACTTGGCATCCCAACGAAACTACAGTCACCCAAGTAATCCGCGAACTAGGACTACATCTGCAAGTCATCTTAAACAAAAATGCCGTGATGATTCTCCCTGACGGAGTGGATAAAGCATCTGGGTTACTTCTTGGATTAAATGAACTAGGAATATCCCCACATCAGATTGTAGCTGTAGGTGATGCTGAGAATGACTGCGCTTTGCTCAGTTTATCTGGGTGTGGAGTAGCAGTTGCCAACGCCTTACCCATGTTGAAGGAACGCGCCGATTTTGTCACCAAAGGCGATCGCGGTGCTGGAGTAGTGGAACTTATCGATCGCCTGATTGCTTCCGATCTATCTGAACTTTCACCTGGCGTTAATTAAGACGGCTTAGCAGGAGTGCTTTGATCGAATTCACCTACACTCCGTTTTCAGTCACTCATAAATTCCCAATTGCTAAAAAAGCTTATACGAGGACGGCAAATTATAATCTTATTTTTAGATAGTATTAAACTAACTGTAATTAGTCAACTCCCAAAATCGGGCAAATTCTCGAAAAATACCGTAATACTATGAAAATTATTGAGAATGTTATCAATTCGACTTTAGCTTAAAATAAATTAACATATAAATAATTCTGATAATTTAGACTGAAGATAAAGGAAATTTTTTCCTCCTGCTAATCTATGAATTATCTACAAACAAAATTACCGACTGATACTTGGATTGATTGTTCGTGGAATAAATTTATCCAGATAGTTGAAAATCAAGTAATTGAAAAAGCTAACTTTTACTACCACAACGGACAGGTAAGAATTGAAATGCCTCCAGTTGGATCGTTACATTCCCGCGATAACGGAATTATTGTCATATTAGTCAATCAATTTGGCATTGCTAAAGGAATACAGTTGAATTTACTTATTAACTGTAGCTATCGAAAAACAGGTGTAAGAGAGGCTCAACCGGATGCATCTTACTATATTGGAGGAGCGATCGCACCAACGGGTAGTTCTGTAGTAGATCTTGATCGCAACTCGCCTCCAAATTTGGTAATTGAAATTGCTGACACATCTTTAGCTGATGACTTAGGACAAAAACGCCTACTATACGAAGATTTAGCAGTTAACGAATACTGGGTAGTGGATGTGAAAAAAGTGCAAATTACTGCTTTTAAGATAATTCCTCATGGTGGTAGTCAAAGAATTAGCGAGTCTAATGTATTGCCGGGGTTAGCGATCGCTTTATTAGAAGAAGGGTTACGGCGCAGTCGTGAAACAGATAATACCTCTGTCGCCTCTTGGTTTTTGGCTACTGTTCAAGATTTGTAGAATTGACGCTCACCTGAAATATTTGCTATATTGACGTTAACGTTAAGGTTTGCTTCCAACGTGACCGAAAAAATGCGGATAGGAGAACTAGCGATCAAGGCAGGTGTGACTCCACGAACAATCCGTTATTACGAAAGTTTAGGACTGCTGAAACCCAGCGAACGCGAGGGTGGAGGCTTTCGCTATTACACAGAAATAGAATTAGCCAAACTCGATAAAATAGATTGCTTAAAATCTTTAGGATTAACCCTGGAGGAAATAGCTAGCGTCATCGACCTTTATTGTGAAGATGCGACAGGATTGCGAGGTAAGCGCAAAGTGTTGGAAATTCTGCAAAGCCATCTTTACGAGACTGATGAGAAGATCGAAACTCTAGTGCAGTTTCGCTTCGATCTGCAAGCTAAAATCGCCAAAATACAACAACAAATCGAAGAAATGGATACCCAGTAGTTTTTTTAACGTTAAACTGACGTTAACGTTAAAGTTAGATACTTCTCCAGATAGATGGATTAACAGAAAGTAAGGTTGACTATAAATAAGTAACGTTTACGTCAAGGTTAGTTTGTCCGCCGTTGTCTCAATTGTGTAAGAGGACTACCGATGAAGGCATTTGAGATTCAGAACAAATTTGGCTTAGATTCGCTTACTTTGACAGAACGCCCCGATCCGAAACCGAGTTACGGACAGGTGTTGATTAAGCTGCGATCGCTATCCTTAAATTACCGGGATTTGATGGTAGTGAAAGGTTTGTATAATCCGAAGCTACCCTTACCATTGATTCCCTTTTCCGATGGTGTGGGGGAAGTTGTCGCCGTGGGGGAAGGAGTGACGCGGGTGAAAAGTGGCGATCGCGTTGCGGGAATTTTCTTTCAAAAGTGGCTGGCTGGGGAACTGACAGCAGAAAAAGCAGAGTCTGCTTTAGGTGGAGCCATAGAAGGAATGCTAGCAGAGTATGTTGTGTTGCACGAAGATGGAGTTGTCCGCGTACCGGAACATCTAACTGATGAAGAAGCGGCTAGTCTGCCTTGTGCTGCTGTTACAGCTTGGAATGCGCTGTTTACTTCTGGTGGCTTAAAAGCAGGTGACACAGTATTGATACAAGGTACAGGTGGTGTTTCGATCTTCGCCTTACAGTTTGCTCTCTTAGCAGGGGCGAGAGTTATTGCCACATCCAGCAGCGATGAAAAGTTAGAACGAGTGCTTCAACTCGGTGCTTCAGATGGAATTAACTACAAGCAAACTCCAGACTGGAGTAAAAAAGTCCGAGAACTTACAGCAGGCGACGGCGTTGATTATGTCGTAGAAGTTGGCGGCGCTGGAACTTTAAGCGAGTCGCTACGTGCAGTACGCTATGGCGGACAAATTAGCTTGATTGGTGTGTTGACGGGTGGAAGTGCAGAGATTAATACAGCTTCGATTCTGATGAAGAATGTAAAAGTGCAGGGAATATATGTTGGTTCGCGCGAGATGTTTGAAGCGATGAACAGTGCGATCGCACTGCACAAATTACATCCAGTATGCGATCGCGTCTTTCCCTTCCACGAAGCACCAGAAGCACTTAAGTATATGGAAACTGGCTCTCACTTCGGCAAGATTTGCATTCGCTTCTAAATCCCATCTCCTCACACACTCATCTGCATACCTGTGCATTTGTGCGTGTTTACCAGTCAGATGTTCTCTTTTCCACAAACAAGGAAAAAACCATAATGCCACACTTATTTGAACCTTATCAACTCAAAGACATCACCCTGCGTAACCGCATCGGCGTTTCTCCCATGTGTCAGTATAGTTCCGAAGATGGTATGCCTACAGATTGGCATCTCGTTCATCTTGGTTCTCGTGCGGTAGGTGGTGCAGGATTGATCATAGCAGAAGCCACCGCAGTTGAACCACGCGGACGAATTACTCCAGGGGATGCAGGAATTTGGTCAGACAAGCACATCGAACCACTGCAACGGATCAACTCTTTTATCAAACAGCATAATACTGTACCAGGAATTCAAATCGCTCACGCAGGGAGAAAAGCAAGCACGGCGCGTCCTTGGGAAGGAAACCATTCGCTCAAAGATGAAGAAGGCGGGTGGGAGACAATAGCACCGAGTCCTTTAGCCTTTGGGGATGAAGTGTGGCGAGAACCCAAAGAAATGACGCGGGAAGATATTCAACAGGTGCAGGATGCTTTTCGTTCTGCGACGGTGCGATCGCTCGAAGCAGGTTATGAGTGGCTAGAATTACACTACGCTCATGGCTATCTAGCACACAGCTTTTACTCGCCTTTATCCAATCGCCGCACCGATGAATACGGCGGTAGTTTTGAAAACAGAATCAGATTTGCATTAGAAACTACACGCGCAGTCAGAGATGTTTGGCCTGAACGCCTCCCCTTGACGGTGCGTTTATCCTGTTCTGATTGGGTAGAAGGCGGCTGGACGATTGAAGACTCGGTGGAACTATCCAAAAAGCTGAAAGCCGAAGGCGTGGATTTGATTGATTGTAGTTCTGGTTTCGGTTCACTCGATTACAAAAACTATCCCTTTGGTGCGGGTTGGCAAGTTCCCTTTGCTGAAAAGATTCGTAAGGAAGCTGACATTGCTACCGCTGCTGTAGGTTCCATCACTGAACCAATGCAAGCCGATGAAATTATTCGCAATAACCGTGCAGATATTGTTCTCTTAGCCCAGGAAATGCTGCGCGATCCGTATTGGCCTTATCATGCTGCTCAAAAATTGCGCCAAAAAGGGACACCGATTTTACCTATTCAATACGGCAGTAGGGTGTGAAAACACGAACATCGTTCAACCAAGCGGTTAATTATTATCAGGAGTAAGTTATGACAACAGGAATTGCCCTAATTACAGGTGCGAACAAAGGTATCGGATTGGAAATCGCGCGTCAACTAGGAACGCAGGGAATTACGGTTTTGATTGGTGCTAGAGATGAAAAACGAGGAAGCGTTGCCGCCGAAAAGCTGCAAGCTGAAAACATCGATGCCCATGCTGTACAACTAGATGTGACGAATCAACAATCAATTGACGCAGCAGCAAAACACATTCAAAGCGAGTTCGGTAAGCTCGATATTCTAGTCAACAACGCCGGGATTGCGATCGACAACGCCCCACCTAGCCAACTCGATATGGAAATCTTGCGTCGCACTTACGAAACCAACTTCTTCGGGGTCTTCGCTGTCACCAAAGCTATGTTACCGCTGCTGCACAAATCACAAGCAGGGCGAATTGTCAATATATCAAGTGGTTTGGGATCGCTGACGCAGAACAGCGATCCGAATTACGAATATGCACAAATCAAATATTTAGCTTATAACTCGTCAAAAACGGCACTTAATGCCATGACGGTTCAATTCGCCCACGAACTCAAGGACACACCGATCAAAGTCAATTCTGCCGATCCAGGTTACGTAGCGACCGATATCAACAATAACAACGGTCCGCGCACAGTGCAACAGGGTGCAAGTACCCCAGTACGCTTAGCGACTTTGCCAGCCGACGGCCCTACTGGTAGTTTTTTTGACGACAATGGCGTAGTGCCTTGGTAAAACACGGCTATTCTGACGCTAATAGATGCAACGCGATTTTGTGGGATCGGCGGTGCAGTGACATGACACGATAAAAAAGTAGGATTTCCTGGAAAACTATAAATGCATAAGTTTTGCAACCAGGAAGTCCTACCTTGAATCATTTTACGATTTAGCAACGCCAATATGGAGCGTGTAATTAAGAGTGGATTGGGTTGGCGGGTTGGATGGAACCCTAATTCAGTTGAATTTAAGGGCTTAGTAGGTGGAGATGACTGGGCGATTGAACTTACCGAGGCAGAGTTACACGATTTCTGCCGCTTGTCAGCGCAGCTAGTAGAAACGATGAACCAGCTAGCCAGTGAATTGATGGATGAGGAGAGAATAGCCTGTGAAGCTGAAAGCGATTTAATCTGGATCGAAGTCGAAGGTTATGCCCATGCTTATAACTTACGCTTGATTTTGAATACAGGACGCTGTGTTGAGGTAAGTTGGAACGAAGCCGCAGTGCCAGGTTTAGTCCAAGCCGCGCAAATGCTCGCAGTTTTCTAAATTACTTTTCATGCGATCGCACTTAATTATGCTAAGATAATAATCTTGATTCGGGGCGTAGCGCAGCTTGGTAGCGCGCCACTTTGGGGTAGTGGAGGTCGTGGGTTCGAATCCCGCCGCTCCGATTGACGAAAACCCTTGTTAGAGAAACAGTTTCAGCGCTTTAGGCGTTGGTTTCTTCATGCTGCTCGTTCTCAATCAGCAGTGCAATAGATCTCATTTTTGAGCAGAGCGGCTAATATTTGGGTATGAAAAATGCAGCCCATACCCAAATATTAGCTGTAGAAAAGTTCTAAGGGCGGCTCGACCTTAGATAGCATCATACTTAAGTAAGAAGAACTACAAGTTAAAAAATCTGGCGATCGCGCTACCGAATGGGAAAGATATCATAGATGTTGCAGTAGATATTTGTTAAGTCAGTGCCTCAAGCAAGTGATGCAGAAACAGATGTAGTAGTAATTGGTAGTGGAATCGGCGGTTTGAGCTGCGCCGCTCTTTTGGCGCGGTATGGCTTCGATGTCATAGTCTGCGAGAGCCACTCTATCCCCGGCGGTGCTGCCCACGCTTTTGAGCGCAACAACTTCAAGTTTGACTCAGGCCCGTCACTGCACTCCGGGCTGTCCTACAGTCCTTCTGCCAATCCCCTACGACAAGTGCTAGACGCAATTGGTGAGGATCTGCCATGCGTGACATACAATACATGGGGTTGCTGTCTGCCAGAAGGCAATTTTGATACATCGGTTGGTGCAGAGCAGTTTTGTGAAGTGCTGGCTAGGCTGCGGGGTAATGATGCTGTAGCCGAATGGCGCGAACTTCAGCGGCTAATGGAACCTCTGGCAAGTGCTGCAATTGCCCTACCGCCAACAGCACTACGCTTGGATCTGGGTGCTGCGATCGCAGTCGGTCGATTTGCTCCTTCTTT
>DATNQH010000394.1:0-26908 GCA_036704105.1 Leptolyngbyaceae cyanobacterium
ACAAATCGAGGTGTTCATGGAGCAATCAGCATTTCAGCCATTTCCTGCCACAGATACTACTACATTTCATTGAGTGGACTGATTCGTAGATCGCTTTCCTCGTGCAGGGATTTAGTTATCCTTTCCTCCAAAGCACTACCCTCTGTAAACTGAATCTGAAACACCTGAATACTGATAGATTCCACCGCTGTGAAACTTGAGTTCAAGTGTGCTACTTACGGGTTCATAACCCACGCTTTCTAAATCAGTTGAAATAACTGGTGTTCGCATCATGACTGCGTTACCTTTTGAGAAAGGATGGAGGCTGTCAATTCTCTGTGGTTTGGCTGCTGAGTTAAGTTAAAGAAATTTCTGTAATTCAAAACACAACACTCCTCGCTACTCCCTCTAAAAACTAACACCTAATAGTTGGAGAATTGCTGTAAAGAACCTTAGTGATGCTTTGCAACAAATCTTGAGCCGTGTAGGGTTTTGATAAAAATGTTTTGACACCCGTATCAACTAGATCGAGATGCTCTTTGGAAGCAAGCCCACTGGTGGCGATAATTTTGATTTGGGGGTTAATTTTTTGTAGGGTGCGGATAGTAGTGCTGCCATCCATTGCAGGCATGAGCATATCAACCACTACCAAAGTAATGCGATCGCGATGCTCGGCATACAGAGCGATCGCCTCAATCCCATCACTAGCAGTAAGTACTTTGTAGTTATATGTTTCAAGAGAAGTTTTGGTAGCTTCACGAATTGCCGCTTCATCATCAACCACCAAAATTAATTCTCCATTCCCTGGCGACGAAATTTGTTTTCTCTCGACTAGAGTTTCCATTGTCTCTACGGCAGGCAGATATACCTGAAACTGAGTTCCTTTCCCGATCTCACTATAGACATTCACAAATCCACCGTGACTTTTAACAATGCCCATAACAGTGGAAAGCCCTAATCCTGTGCCTTTACCCAACTCTTTAGTGGTGAAAAATGGCTCAAAAATTCTTTCTTTTATTTCCGCTGACATTCCGACACCAGTATCCACCACTGTAATCAAAATATAGGGACCGACTTTTGCTTCGAGTTGCATCCGAGCATAGTTTTCATCAATGAAAAAATTTTCGGCACTTATGCTCAAAGTACCGCCATTGGGCATAGCATCGCGGGCATTAACTACTAAATTCATCAACACCTGATGCAGTTGAGTAGCATCTCCAGATACAGCCCACAAATTGGGCGCGAGATCTGTATATATTTCAATTGATTTAGGGAATGTTTGATTGGCAATCTGCCTGATTTCTGCGATCAAGTGCCTGACTTGCAGCGTAGCATAAGTACCTTCCAAGCCGCGCGCAAACGATAGTACTTGCTTGACTAATGCTGCACCGCGTTTGGCATTTGCGACTACAATCGGTAGCAGCCGTTGACTGCGTTCATCATGCAGTTGGGTTTCCAACAGTTGGGCCGTCATCAAAATTGGAGCTAAGACATTATTCAAGTCGTGGGCAATACCGCTTGCTAGGGTGCCGATACTTTCCAAACGTTGGGCGCGGAGGAATTGAGCTTCAAGTTGTTTCTTCTCGGTAATGTCGGTATTGACGACGAGGATTGACTTAGGCTTTTCGTCGCGATCGCGCACTAATGTCCAGCGACTGTAGACAATTATTTCCTTATCTGCATTGGTGACTTGATGTAGTTCACCTTGCCATTCACCTGTTTGAAAAAGTTCGCTCTGTACTTGTTGAAGTCGAGGGAGTGAATCTTCCTCATACAAAAGCCAATTAGCATTTTGATCAAGTACTTCTTCTACGTGCCAACCATACAAACGTTCTGCGCCTTTGTTCCAGAATAAGATTTTGTCTTCTAAAGATCTAACTATAATTGCGTCTGTAGCAATATCGAGTAGGGCAGCTTGTTCGCGGATTTTTTGTTGGCTGCGTTGGCGTTCGATGGCGTAGCGAATGGAACGCTCTAGCAAAGGCGCATTGATCTTGCTTTTTTCCAGATAATCGGCTGCGCCTGCCTTCATTGCTTCGATGTCGATTAAGCGATCGCCCTGCCCGGTCAGTAATATAATTGGGGCAGAACAACCACGAGCGATCGCCACGCGCAACAGTTCTAAGCCATTGCCAGCGCCCAAACGATAATCAAATAGATAAATATCGTGCTTTGAAGTTGCAATCGCTTCCAAGGCTGCGTCGTAAGAATCGATCCATTCGAGATCGAAAACCGTTCCCTGAATTTCGGCGAAAAGATCGCGAGTTAACACATAGTCATCCTCGTCATCATCAACTAAAAGTACTCTTATTCGTTCAGTGTCCATGTCCATTTCCCACTACTTTCAGTGGCAGTTCGACAATTTCAAACCAATATTTGCCAATTGTCTTCATCACTTCGACTAACGCGGCGAAGGTCACTGGCTTAGTGATAAACGAATTAGCCCCCAAGTCATAGCTACGATATATATCTTCCTCTGCTTTTGAGGTTGTCAGCACCACAATCGGAATATGCCGCAGTTGCGCATTTGCTTTGATTTCCTGTAGCGCCTCCCGCCCGTCTTTTCTTGGCATATTCAGATCTAACAAAATCAACCCCGGACGCGGCGAACTGATAGGATCGAGATATTTTCCGCGCCGATAGAGATAATCCATCAACTCCTCGCCATCCCGCACGAAGTGTAGATCGTTAGCTAAGCGACTTTCGACTAGTGCTTCACGAGCTAACATACAGTCATCCTCGTCATCATCAGCCATTAGGATTGTGACACTTGTACGGCGACCTTTCACTCTAAATTTTCTCCTCTAAGTTGTTTGGTTGGTAGGGTGACGATAAACTTTGAACCCTGCCCCCGTGTACTTTGGGCTGTAATGCTGCCGCCATGTCGCTGAGCAATTTTTCTAACTATTGCTAAACCCATACCCGTACCTTCATACTCGCTGCGACTGTGCAGGCGTTGAAACACATTGAAGATGCGATCAAGGTACTTTTCATCAAAACCAATACCATTATCTTCCACTATAATTTGACACAAGTGAGCGATCGCCGTATCTTCTACTGGTTGCTGTTCCTCTGTTAAAAGTTGGCTATAAAGCTTGACAACTGGTGGTTCCCCTTCAGGGTGGAATTTTAGCGCATTACTAATCAGGTTTTGTAACAATTGACGCATCTGTACTGGCTCGGCTTCAATTGTGGGTAGCTCTCCTACTTCCACACGCCCGTTGGTGCGCGCTAGCTGTAATTCCAAATCCAATAATACTTCTTGCGTTACAGAAGTCAAATTAACGCTGACAAATGGCAGCGCTTTGGTGGTAATGCGCGAAAAAGTCAACAAATCCTCAATCAGCGTCTGCATCCGCCCTGCTGCATTTTGCATTCGCTCTAGGTAGTCGCGCCCTTGATCGCTCAGCGCTTCGTCACAGGTGGCTTTGAGGCGGTTGCCAAATGCTTGAATTTTCCGCAGTGGTTCTTGCAAATCGTGAGAGGCGACGGAAGCAAACTGTTGCAGTTCCGCATTATAACTGGCTAATTCTTCACGCTGACGAGTTTCTTCTGCTAGCATTTGGGCTTGAGCTAGGGCGATGCCGATTTGGTCTGCTATTTGCCGCAAAAGCTCAATTTCAAAGTTACTCCACTGCCGGGGACTGCTACACTGATGAGCAATTAACAAACCCCAAAGTTCTTCTTTGAGAAGAATCGGCATTACCAGCTTTGCTTTGACTCCGAACTGTTGCAGGAAATCAACTAGACAAGGTTGGATAGGTGCTTTTTCAACATCAGCAATTGTAAAAATCCTGCCTTGAATGTATCTCTGGAGGTATTCAGAGCCAAAACAGTCGTCGGTGATTCCTCGACCCAGCACAGATGGCCAGTCAGGAACTACTGCTTCATTGACGATTTGCCCGTATCCATTTGGCCAGAGGCGAAAGAGCAAAACTCGGTCTGCCTGGAGCAGCTGTTGCACCTCTGTAACGGTAGTTTGAAGAATTTGATCGAGTTGTAAAGACTGGCGAATTTTGAGCGTAATGTCGGCAAATAATTGCGATCGCTGATGCTGGTGCTGTAATTCCTTGTCTGCGCGCGCGCGCTCTAGTTCGACTGAGGCGCGAGCTGCAAAGATTTGTAGCATTGCTTCTGCAATCTTAACATTCTTAAGGGGTCTACGATTTAAGACAACCAGTAAGCCTAGCGTATGACCTGCAAAGTCACATAGAGAGGTGCCAATGAAACTCTCAACCCCCATTTCTGCTAGCAATTGAGCGCGAGGAAATTGCTGTTGCACGCTGTTAGGGTAGCACCACAACTGTTGCGCCACCACATTCTCACAAGGTGTATGAGTTAATTTATACTCAAAATTCTCTCCAATTTCGTCATCGGCATAAACGGCAATTGTCCTGACCGTTGGCTCGTCTTTTTCTGAAGCTAACTCACCAATGAAGGCACAGTCTGCTTCTAAGACTTGTGCTAGATACTTGACAAGCGAACGAAAAAATGTATCTCCTGTTGCCGCCGAAACTCCTTGAGCCGTATTACGCAGCACCTCCTCCAGTTGTTTGCGTTCGCTGATATCGGTCATTCCACCGCTCATTCGTATCGGTTGCCCGGAGCGATCGTACACTAGATAACTGCGTGCGAAAATGTAGGTATAAGAGCCGTCGCCACGACGAAAGCGATATTCCCCTAACCAAAATTGTTTCCCGTTTTCTATAGCAGTGCCAATATCGGAAACAATCCTCTCCCTGTCATCTGGGTGAATATTTCCATACCACCAACTAGCATCGAATCCCACTTCTTCTGTCGAGTAACCAAAGAGTGCTTGCACGCCTTCATTCCACCACACCTTATTTGTGACTAAATCCCAATCCCATATAGCATCATTTGTTGCACGTGCCACTATCTGGAAGCGTTCTTCGCTTTTTTGCAGTGCCTCTGCCGTTGATTTTTGCTGTGTGATGTCACGAGTTACTCCTAATAGAGCAACGATTTCGTTTTTTGTATTACTTAAGGCAACAGCGTGAGTCTCCAGCCAACGTTGTGTACCTTTGATGCCAACTATTTCAAACTCCAGGGTTCCAGATTGTCCCTGAAAAACACTTTCTACGAGTGCCTTAAATGCTAAACGGTGCTGAGGATGCACGAGAGGATAGACACATTTACCAAGAACCTGCTCTGGGGAATCAGCCTCAATCATCGCTAACCCAGCAGGGTTCATTCGCAAAAGCGTGCCATCTTCAGCCAACAGTTTGACGCACTCCGGTTCCGATTCAACGATCGAGCGCAGCAGATTTTCGCTTTCTGCTAGCTTCTCTTCTGTGCGCTTGCGTTCGGTAATGTCGCTACCAATTCCAAGAAAGCCAGTGATATTACCCTGTGAATCTACTAGGCGCGTTACTGATAACAGCACCGGGAAGCGCGAACCATCTTTGCGGATATATGACCATTCACGCTCGTCAGGTTCTCCCCGACGTGCCTTAGCGACAAATGCCTCAAAACCTGGTTCAATCCAAATTCCTAGTTCTTGAGACAACTGTTGTGATCGCTGTACAATTTCATTCCAATCGTGGAAGATGACTGGCGTTTTGCCAACAACTTCAGCTGCTGCATATCCTAACCATCGCTCGGCAGCGGCATTAAAGGTGAGGATTGTACCGTCAACGGTGGTAGCAACAATCGTGTAGTTCGCGCTCTCCAAAATTGCGCGTTGCAGCATTGTTGTTTGTTTTAGTCTTGATGCCTGCTTGCGATCGCTAATATCTATGCAGATCCCAGCCATGCCCACTGGTTTGCCTGTCTGGTCATAGTAGACCTGACCTTGGTTTGCTGTCCAGCGTATGGTACCGTTAGGCTGGACAATGCGGAATTCGATGTTGTATTCTGCTGCTTCTTCTATGGCACGAAGCACTGCTCGTTCGACTCTTTCACGGTCTTGAGGATGAACCCTGGTGATGAAGCTTTGATAGCTGCCGTCAAACGAACCGGGGCTAAGACCAAATATTACTTCAAGATTGTTAAACCAGGTAATTTTGTTACTGCCAATATCCCAGTCCCAGCTACCCATATGGGCAGCCTCTAAGGCTAATCGTAATTGCTCCTCCCTTAGTTGCGCCTGCTTAATTTGTTTTTGTAATTCCTTTATTGTTTGACTAGCACTAAGGAGACGACGCACTCGCTGACGTAGTAATGCCCAGTGAATTGGCTTGGTAATGTAATCAGTCGCACCTGCTTCAAACGCTTGCTCGACTGACTCTTCATCCTCAAGCGCAGCAATCATTAATATAGGTGTGCGATCGCCGCCTGGAAGTTTTTGCAACTCCCTACAACAGCTAAACCCATCCATCCCAGGCATCAAGGCAGCCAACAGCACAAGATCGGGCTTGAGGCGATTATAGGCGGCGATCGCCTCCTCTCCATTACTTGCTTGTGCCACCCGATATCCGGCTTGTTCCATTGCCCCGCTCAGTTGCAGCCGCATGAACTTGTCGTCGTCTACGATCAGGATTAGGGCAGAATCTTGTTCAGGTGAATTCATATTTTATACCTAAGCCTGACTAGGCTAGCTTTATATTTGCAAAGCTGCCTTGACTCTAGAAAATTCAGCTTCAAGCTGTGGCACTTTGTCTAGTGTATCTATTGTATCGTCCGATCAAGCTTCAAACGGGGGACGAGGAACTCTTAATTTCCCCCCTCTTTTTAAGCAGACAGAGGGATCTTCCAAGGGCTAAAAAAGTTTTGAGATAGTTACTCAGGCTTAATCGGCGGTAGTTCTCAAGCGCTTCGACAGTCAATACAGAGTACTTCCAGCAGAAAGCACCAGTTTTTGCAGCATAATCCTTGATTTTACCTTAGACCAAATCTTGATTTCAACTATTTTAGTTGATTATACCAAGCGAGAGTGACGAACAACCTTTCGGGTATATATTACAAAGTTTTAAGAAAACTGATAATTTCGCTACAACTCTATTGCTAAAGCTAGTCATAACGACTATGTTTTAAAAGCCATCAAACACATAACGAGTTCGACTTAGCGCCAAACTTAGCTAGTCGATTGCTCAAGGGAAAATGAGGAGCATACTGTTGAAAATTGCCCGATTGTTCAAAAAAAGCATCTACCTTCCTCTAGTAGTGAGTTTGGCATTAGTATTAATAGTTGCGTTTGGTAATTATGCTAATGCACAGACTCCTTCAACTCGTAATAACGGCGCTATAGTTGGAGATAATCAGAATTCCCAAACTGCTGAATCCAATGGTTCTGCACCACTTAATCTGACGAACCGCCAGGGTCAGCCAGTATACGATAACCAGAATGTAAAGACTGTAGGTGAGCGGGGGCCCACAGTACTTGAAAACTACAACTTTCTGGAAAAGATTACCCACTTTGATCGCGAACGAATTCCAGAACGAGTGGTTCACGCGCGCGGCGCTGGCGCTCATGGCTATTTTGAGGCCTATGGTAAGATCGGCGACGAACCAGCAAGCAAATACACCCGTGCTAAACTTTTCCAACAAAAAGGGAAAATCACGCCTACATTTGTTCGTTTTTCCACCGTTATTCACGGCGGTAATTCACCTGAGACACTGCGCGATCCGCGTGGCTTTGCAATCAAGTTTTACACCGAAGATGGAAACTGGGATTTGGTGGGAAATAACTTGAAGATATTTTTTATCAGAGATCCGCTCAAGTTTCCGGATGTCGTTCATGCCTTCAAGCCAGACCCAGTTACCAACCGTCAGGACCCTGAGCGCATATTTGATTTTATCAGCCAGACACCTGAAGCAACCCATATGATTACGTGGTTGTTCAGTCCTTGGGGAATTCCTGCTAGCTACCGATTTATGGAAGGATCTGGTGTAAACACCTATAAAATGGTGAATCGTGACGGCGTAGCGCATTTAGTCAAATACCATTGGGTACCCAAGCAAGGAGTAAAATTACTGACACAAGCTCAGGCTGAGCAAATTCAGGCAAAGAATTTTAACCATGCGACAGAGGATTTGTACTCAGCGATTGAAAAGGGTGATTATCCTGAATGGGAACTTCGCGTGCAACTCATGTCTGACGATGAACACTCGGAACTTGATTTCGACCCATTAGATCCAACAAAAATCTGGCCGCAAGATAAGTTTCCCTGGTTACCTGCTGGACGAATGGTACTCAACAAAAATCCTATTAACTATTTTGCCGAAGTTGAGCAAGCTGCGTTTGGTACAGGTGTGTTAGTTGACGGGTTAGATTTTTCTGAAGACAAATTGCTTCAAGGTCGGACTCTCTCTTATTCAGATACCCAGCGTTACCGCGTGGGAACAAATTATCTCCAACTGCCGATTAATCAACCAAAAACCCACGTTGCGACAAATCTGCGTAATGGTCAAATGGCTTACAATGTTGATGGAGTCGCAGCAGGTGAGAATCCCCACGTAAATTACGAGCCTAGCAGTCTTGGTGGACTCAAAGAAGCGCCGAAAGCTGGCAAAGATTATACTCCTTATGTTGAAGGGCCGGTAGAGCGCAAAAAAATCAGCCGTACTAACGATTTTAAGCAGGCTGGTGATCGCTATCGTTCTTTTAAGGACTGGGAGCGCGACGATCTGATTTTAAACCTTGTGACCGCGCTTAAACAGTGCAAGCCAGATATTCAAGCGCGCATGGTGGCGAACTTCACAAAAGCAGATCCCGAATACGGTGCGCGGGTGCAAGCAGGACTGAAGCAAGCTTAGTAAAAAAATGTGTAGCGATCGCTTACTTATAAATCAATACGGTTCAGTTAATGTAGAGAATTTTTAACGCAGAGGATCGCAGAGATTTAACGCAGAGTCTCGCAGAGAAATTTGTCTGACTCTCTGTGCGACTGAGCGATTTACTCCGCGCAACTCTGCGTTAAAAGATTGTTTGGTCAAGCGTACTAACAGCAACTGTATTGACTTACAAATAGTGTAGATGAGCGCTGCTTCTAGAGGGCAAAGTAACCAAAAGTGCCAACTATTGTTATAGTAGTTGGCACTTTGCGATCGCGCTTGGAAGAAATGCACGGTAGCGCCTGTTATGCTGGCGGATAGTGTTGCAAATTCATCTCATTAGTTAAGATTCAATATCAGCTAATTCCAGCCAGCGTTCAGTTGCAGCATCAATTTGTTGCTGGAGTGATTCGACTTGCTCGTACATTTGTTTAACTTGAGTGACTGCACCCGGAGCAGCAGAATATAATGCTTTTTCTGTCTGGGCTTTTTCTGCTTCCATCTGAGCTATCTTGTTTTCCAAGGTTTCAAATTCCTGCTTTTCCCAGTTAGAAAGCTTGCGTAATTTTTGACTTTTTTCCCCTTGTCCCCTTGTCTGCTTGTCCCCTTGTCCCCTTGTCCCCTTGTCCCCTTGTCCCCTTGTCCCCTTGTCTTCCTTGTCTTGCTTGTCTCCTTCTTGGGCTTGCTTGTAATCGAGGTAAACTGAATAATTACCAGGGTATTGTCGCAGGTTCCCCCCCGGTTCCAAGGCAAAGATTTTTTCAACAGTGCGATCGAGGAAATAGCGATCGTGAGAAACTACAATTACACAACCGTTGAAATCTTCTAAATATTCTTCCAACACTGCTAGTGTCTGCACATCTAGATCGTTTGTCGGTTCATCTAATATCAATACATTAGGGGCGCTCATTAACACTCGCAACAGAAACAGGCGACGTTTTTCACCGCCTGAAAGTTTGTGAATCGGAGCATATTGTTGATCGCCTGGGAAGAGAAAGCGCTCTAGCATTTGAGAAGCGGTAATCTTGGTTCCGTCGGCAATTTGGACAAATTCGCCAACTTCTTTGATGTATTCTATTGCCCGTTGGTTTTCGTTCAATGCGGCGAGTAATTCATCGGAATGTTGATCGAAATAGCCGATGTGAATTGTCGAACCAATTTCAACGCTACCTGAATCCGGTTGAATCCGCCCAGTAATAATATCCATTAAAGTAGATTTACCTGCACCGTTACCACCGATGATGCCGACGCGATCTTCTGGCTCGAATTCGTAGGTAAAATCTTTAATTAGAGTGCGCTCGCCATATCCTTTGGCAACATTGTTTAACTCTATAACTTTTTTGCCAATGCGACGACCGGGTGTAGCAATATCAACTTTGCCTTGAACTTGTTTAAACTCTTTGGTTTGCATTTCTTCAATGCGCCCAATTCGGGCTTTTTGTTTGGTGCTTCGAGCTTTGGGGCCTCTTTTGAGCCATTCCAATTCCCGCCGCAACACTCCCTGATGTTTGCGCTGGCTGCTAATTTCAGATTCTTCTGCTAAGGCTTTTTTCTCCAGATAATAAGAATAGTTACCTGAATACGTAGAAATATCGCCTCGGTCAATTTCGATGATACGGTTAGTGACGCGATCCAAAAAGTAGCGATCGTGGGTGATCAACAGAATTGCACCGCGATAGCGACTTAGGTAACTCTGCAACCACTCGACAGACTCAGCGTCTAAATGGTTTGTCGGTTCATCCATTAGTAAAACATCAGGTTCGCTTAGCAAGGCTGCTGCTAGAGCAATACGTTTGCGATAACCGCCGGATAAACTACCAACCTTAGCGTTAAAATCCTCAATTCCTAGTTTGGTAAGAATGATTTTGGCATTCGTTTCTAGTTCCCAAGCACCAGTAGCCTCCATTTGCTGCATCACAGCAGATAAACGAGACATGAGTTGCTTTGAATCATCTTCTGGCGTGTGGGCGAGTTTGGCTGAAATTTCCTCATATTCCCGCACCAAAGCCATCTGTTCGCCACTGTCTGCAAAAACTTGCTCTATGACTGTGTGGTTCTCGTCTAATTCTGGCTGCTGGGGTAAGTAGACAATCTCGACTCCAGAATTAACTAAAATTTGTCCACCATCAATTGGTTCTAAACCAGCAATCATTTTCAACAATGTTGACTTACCAGAACCATTAGTACCAATTAAACCGACTTTATCTGTAGCATCTAGACTAAAGCTTGCTCCTTTGAGGATTTCCTTGATGCCAAAGTCTTTTGTAACTGATTGCAGTGTAAATATACTCATAAGTAGTAAATAGTCAGCAGTAGTAAGGCTTTTATACTTTCGATTGTGCCGTCTTTACAACAATAGTAGGGTGGGCAATGCTCACCTAACGGTTAACAATAAACTAAAGATGCCAAAATCTTTTTTAACCGATCGCAGTGTAAATATACCCATAAGTAGTGAGTAGTGAGTAGTGGTAGGGCTTTTATACTGTTGATTGTGTCGTCTTTACAACAATAGTAAGGTGGGCAATGCCGAGCTACGGTTAATACTAGAGGAGCAAACTATGGATGTAAGAGCAGCAGTTGCCTTGGAAGCAGGTAAACCGTTAAAGATAGAAACGGTTCAACTTGAGGGGCCAAAAGCTGGGGAGGTGTTAGTCGAAATTAAGGCAACTGGGGTTTGCCATACCGATGCTTATACTCTTTCTGGTAAAGATCCAGAAGGGTTGTTTCCGGCAATTTTAGGACACGAAGGTGCGGGTGTCGTGGTTGAGGTTGGGGCTGGCGTGACTAGCGTTAAAAGAGGCGATCGCGTTATTCCCCTTTATACTCCAGAATGTCGTCAGTGTGAATATTGCCTCAGTCGTAAAACTAATCTCTGTCAAGCTATTCGTTCAACTCAGGGACAAGGTTTGATGCCTGATGCTACTAGTCGATTTTCCCTTAATGGCGCAATGCTCCACCACTACATGGGAACATCCACCTTTGCTAATTATACTGTATTGCCAGAAATTGCGGTAGCAAAGATCCGTTCTGATGCCCCGTTTGATAAGGTTTGCTACATCGGCTGCGGTGTGACAACTGGGATCGGTGCTGTCATCTACACCGCGAAAGTGGAACCGGGATCGAAAGTGGTGGTGTTTGGTTTGGGCGGGATTGGTTTGAATGTAATTCAAGCGGCGCGCATGGTGGGTGCAGAAATGATTGTAGGCGTAGATATTAACCCAACAAAGCGATCGCTGGCTGAGAAATTCGGCATGACTCACTTTGTCAACCCGAAGGAAGTAGAAGGCGATTTAGTTCCCTACTTGGTTGATTTAACAAAAGGTGGTGCTGATTACAGCTTTGAATGCATCGGCAATGTGAAAGTGATGCGCCAGGCTTTAGAATGTTGTCACAAAGGCTGGGGTGTAAGTGTAATTATTGGCGTTGCTGGTGCGGGTGAGGAAATTTCTACTCGTCCTTTTCAATTAGTAACTGGGCGTGTTTGGAAAGGTTCGGCGTTTGGTGGTGCGAGAGGACGTACAGATGTGCCGAAGATCGTTGATTGGTATATGGAAGGTAAGATTAATATTGACGATTTAATTACTCATACTCTGCCTTTGGAGTGCATTAACGATGCTTTTGATTTGATGCATAAAGGTGAGTCAATTCGGAGTGTGGTGACGTTTTAGTTATTTATGCGATCAGATTATAACCATCTCATTTGAATCATGAAATACTCCCCGTCGTCATTAGTCATTGGTTTTAAACAAATAACAAATGACTAATGACAGCTACGAGTATTTCATAACTCAAATGAAATTGCTATTATAGTTATTGATTATGCAACCAATTAAATAATCCCAATGAAGCAACTGTACCGACAAAGTGAGCGGTAATACCATTCATATTTGCTAAAGCGACAAAAATATCCAGCGATCTAATAATTCTATTTGGATCGTATATTGCCACTCCTTGCGGTTGAGCAACAGATTTTGCTAGTAACACTCCCAAAGTTGCCCCACCGCCTAAAATGGTGAGTAACATTCCTACTAATCCTGCAATTATTCCCAGGCGTAGCACTTGCAATATATCTGCTTTTTTAGGATGCAATGCAGAATCTGGAGAACGCAAACGTTTAGCAAAGCGTGTTTGACGGAAAGCCAGAAAAATAGTAAATAGCAGCGTCACAATACCACAAACTGCCCAGAAAATACCTATTCCTATCCCTGGTGTTGTTCCTTGATTATAGTTGACTACTCCCGCTCCAGGCGTAAGCGTAGGCGTTAGTGCTTGGCTGAAACTACGCCCAGTAATTGCAAACATTAACGTCAGTACAGCTGCAACACCTAACCCAAGTTGTATCCATAAGCTAAGCCAGTTCACCAGGCGCAAAATTGTAGAAACTCGTTCTAGCTTTTCCAGCTTGGAGTTGTGCGATCGCGTGTCTGAGTCAGTTTGCATTAGCGTTTCTTCACCACCCAATATCAACACGATAGCGATGTCTATATAGTGGTACAACACCCAAAAGAAGGAATATTTACTTGCGATCGCGCTAAACCCATCCACTTTTAGAGGTATTATATTTCCTGTGATTCCCTATTTTTTTACCAGGCGCTGAGCTTGATAATACCCATTTGGTTTTATCCTTGCAACACAATAATTTCCGAAACTCCTAGCTATACGTAGTTTCAAAATCTAAAATCTAAAATCGTATAACGAGCATTAATATAATAATTATTTAAAATCAAATCAACCTCAAATCGGCTGAGGGGATCGTAAACAACTCATGGAAACCAATTTTCAACCATTAGTTCAGCAACTTACCGAATCTACATCGATATTTTTAGCTCAAAACATAGAAAGTCACGCGATCGCAACACCGCTGAGTACTGATGCGATCGCCACCACATATGTGCGTCAAGGTAAGAGTGGAACACCAATATTGTTACTTCATGGGTTTGATAGTTCAGTATTGGAATTTCGGCGTTTGCTACCGCTACTTGCAACTGAAAATGAAACTTGGGCTGTGGATTTGTTAGGTTTTGGATTTACAGATAGAATTGCTGGAATCCCATTTAGTCCTAGTGCAATTAAGACACATCTGTACTATTTCTGGAAAACCTTAATTCAATCACCAGTAATTTTGGTAGGTGCATCAATGGGAGGTGCAGCAGCAATTGATTTTACTCTTACTCACCCAGAAGCTGTGGAAAAGTTGGTGTTGATTGATAGTGCTGGTGTGGCTGGGGGTTCGATCATGAGTAAATATATGTTTCCGCCTCTAGACTATTTCGCAGCTGAGTTTTTGCGGAATCCCAAAGTACGCGCTAGCATCAGTCGTGCTGCTTACAAAAATAAAATTCTTGCTTCTATTGATGCACAAGTGTGTGCAGCATTGCACTTACAAAGCTCTAATTGGAATAAAGCTTTGATTGCTTTTACTAAAAGTGGTGGTTATAGTTCTTTTAAAAAGAGAATAGCTCAAATCCAACAACCAACACTGATTTTATGGGGAAAGGAAGATCGGATTTTGGGTACTAACGATGCATATAGATTTAAAAGAGAGATCGCTCACAGTAAATTAATTTGGATTCAAGATTGCGGTCATGTTCCTCATTTAGAACAACCACAAATTACAGCACAACACATTTTACAATTTAGATTTGAGACTCAATATAGCTAATCATTACTTAAAATAGAGAAGAGAATGACTATTGCGCTGACCGAAGAAGATCTGGGGAAGCTGGGGGACAGGCTAAAGTATCGTTAGATACTGAATTTTATCTGCGTAAGTGCTAGTTTAATTAAATTATCTTATCTAAAACAAAAGGAACTCAAAACGTTTCATGTGGTCAGTTTTAAAGATTTTGGTTCAAACTAAATAGATATGCGAAAAGCGCGAGTAGTAAACGCTAGTTTTTTTAAGAGGCATCTATCAATATGAACTTGATCAATTGTCTGCTGCTGACACTCGCTAACATCACAATTTGCATTACTCTGCCCAAATTGCTGTCCTTGATTCTCGCTCTTAAGACTAACAATGCTGAGCAATTAAACCGAATTTAAATTCTCAAGCAGTTGAATCTAAAACACCCAGTTTTCCTTATTAAACCAAGGGTAAGGGGAATTGAAAATTATCCTCACTTTCTTTCTCTCCCAGCTTACCAACACAAAAGCATCTTTAATAGATAACACCTCACCGGGTTGGTACAGTCCACCAAGCGATCGCGTAGGGTTGAACTGGTTGATTTATTTGTTCGCGGAATTGGACGCGAATTTTGTAGTTACCTGTAGTTGCAACTGGGCAGAAGATATGTTCTACACTATCTACCTGACTGACTGAGGTGCAGATAGCGCTGACTGGTTGGTTATCAGCATTTAACAGGTAGAGATCGAGGTTATTCAAACCGCGATCGCGGAAACTTTCTCCGACATCGAACTGACGATTTTTGTTGATATCTCTTAGTTCTACTAACCGATCCCATGCTAAAGTGATAGCAACAAAACTACCTTGTTGCAGTGGCGAAGCTAAGACATAATCTTGAACTGAAGCTGCCTTTACTTGGTCATAATTCCATCCCATAGCAGGGACAGTAGCTGATGGTTTCCACTGACCAGATTTGAATTGCTGGTAAGCTCGGAACGCATTCAGTTGACCCGCACCCATTTGCGCATCTAGGGTAATTTTTGGTTCGCGGTAGGCATCTGAGCGAGTCCAATCTTGATTTTGTTTATCAATAATTGTTTTGCTCATGCCCAAGCGCAAGCCATCGCCGACATCTTGCACTTTATCAGCAGAGTTGAGTAGTACTGCTTTAGTCACTTGATGGCGACGACTATCCAAAGACCAGTGAGATTGTTTTGTTCGCAGTTGGCGATCGCTCTTTTCCTGCAACAAAGCCACAGTTGCCGTGACGTGAGGTGCAGCAAAACTCGTACCCGTGACTTTATTTTCCTTCCCATCGGGGTTGAACAAAGCAATGTGATTACCAGGGGCAACTATACCGATGGAACGGCGAGAACCGAGATTCATCTCTCGCCCTTTGAGCCAGCCACCGATGCCGCCAGTAGCGTTACTCAAATTGGTAACATCAATTTTCCGAAAAATTCCTTCTCGCCGAGTAGTAAAAGCTACATTTACACCATTGTAATTATCTGTAGGAATGGGAATTCCGCCTTTACCTTGATTGCCTGCGATCGCATAAAATACATCATGTACCCTTGCCGACCAATCAATACATCGCGTCAGCAAAGATTCGCCATCTAAACGGGCATTCGGCCGGGGATCGCGTTCCAAAGTTTCGCCAAAGCTGAAGTTAATTGCCCGCACATCTCCGCCGTTTTGCGTCGCTACTTGTTGAGCAGAGAGACACTCTTCTGGTTGACCGCCAGTTCTGAGCGAACCAACAGCAACAGAATAAAGCCGCGCCCCCGGAGCAACACCGCGAAAGCCTTTGTTATTACTAATCATCACGCTAGCAACGTTTTGAGCGTGACTGTCCACGTTGGTGTTTGCCTTAGCCGGGCCATTGCGTAAAAACACTCCAGCTAGGGAGATGGCGCGATACTTGGAAACCTTTTTATCTAAGCCAAACTGCCCAGGTCGCCCAATCTCTACTTGAGCGATCGCAATCTTGCGGCCAATTAAGTTGTAAGGAAAAGCGTGTAGCCGCAGAGCATCAATTCCTGCTGTCCCTAAAGATGTCGCTTCTTGCGTCCATCCCGGACTCATAAGTCCAATACTTATCAATCCCCCCGCGATCCATCCCAGTTTTTTGACCATTAATGGAATTATGAATTATGAATTATGAATGATGAAATACTTACTTTTTTGCATTGAGCATTTTATTGTTTTTTTTTCTAAATCTAAACATTTTGTTAAAATGCTTACAATAGAGGACGCAGGAGAATCACCCAACATGACCCAAACGCCATCCAAAAAGCCCATTGTTATAGCTCCATCCATCTTATCAGCCGATTTTAGCCGATTAGGACAAGAAATCGAGGCTGTTGATAAGGCGGGAGCCGACTGGATTCACGTTGATGTCATGGACGGTCGATTCGTCCCTAACATTACTATTGGGCCACTGATTGTAGAGGCAATTCGTCCAGTTACCAAAAAGCCCCTGGATGTCCACTTAATGATTGTGGAACCAGAAAAGTATGTAGAAGACTTTGCCAAAGCGGGTGCCGATCATATTTATGTCCATGCAGAGCATAACGCCTCGCCACACCTCCACCGCACGCTGGGACAAATCAAGGAACTAGGCAAAAAGGCTGGTGTTGTACTCAATCCTTCTACACCATTAGATTTTATTGAGTATGTGCTGGAACTCTGCGACCTAGTACTGATTATGAGTGTTAACCCCGGCTTTGGCGGTCAAAGCTTTATTCCAGGTGTATTGCCTAAAATCCGCCAACTGCGTCAAATGTGCGATGAGCGCGGTTTAGATCCCTGGATTGAAGTCGATGGTGGCTTGAAAGCAAACAATACCTGGCAAGTGCTGGAAGCTGGAGCTAATGCCATTGTCGCTGGTTCGGCTGTGTTCAAGGCTAAGGACTACGCCGAGGCAATTGATGGTATTCGTAACAGTAAGCGTCCTACTCCAGAATTGGCAACTGTCTAAGGGTTGGTGATAATTTTAAGTCCTAGCTGCTTGAAATAGCTTTAAGGCTTTCTAAAGCATAAATAAGCATAAAAGTCAAGGGTGATCGCCAGAATTGCCCTTGATTTATTTTTGTTGGTATTAGCCAAACTCAAAAAATCTCTGTAATTTGATAGAAATTGAACTGCGATCGCCTCGCTAGGATGATCGTTGTTAGTGAGAAACCCGTAATGGCTCAAACTCAAAAACAAGGGCGACCAAACGATGGCAAGCCGGATGAGTGGGAACAAGACCTACATCCCAACTCAGCGGCTGGGCAAAATCATGGTACTGTAGAGGCGCAACCAGAGAAAGATGCCCCAACTGCTTATGAAATCAAGGAACTCCACAGCCTATTAGAAGGCTATTCAAGTGACGAACTGAAGCAGATTAAGGTGCTACAACCAGGAACTCGCCTAAAACAAGGGGCGAAATACCTTGACTTAAATGATCCAGAGCGTCAAGAGTTTACCGCAATGGGGAACCAGGAAGCTGGAGCAGATAATAAGTACGTGCCTAAAACAGAAACAGACTATCAGCTTTGGCATCGCTTGACTGGAGTGGAAAAACCCGATGTGATGGGCGAAGCATCATCATAGTTGCAGTGCCTCAATATTATTGTTACCAGGCAAGCAGCCTGGTAACAAAAGGCAAGCCAAGTGTCTGACTCCAGAAATTTTTTGCAATGGATGCAGTTGAGCAATCGATTGTCTTAATTTTGCTCCAAAAACTCATACTTATCGGGCGAGACGGGAAGCCAAAAATTCCCATTTTTTACGCACCTTCCGCGTATCCTTGAATATTTTCAGGTTCAAAAGAACGCAGTATCCGCGTAGCTTGACGAGTTAATTCCTCAGTTCCCTTCACTACAACCAAATACTTGCCAGCGTTGAGACGGTTGCGATAAGGTAAAGCATCTCCACTACCAACACTTAAACCGACTCCGCCACCAACAAAATAAGCTCCCAGTGCGCCCGAAGCGGCTCCTAATATACCGCCGATAATGTGATTACCCACAGGATTAATAGGCAGAATTTCGATGCCAGTTAGATAGTTAAAGGCGTATCCTGCTACAAAACCAAACGGTACTAACCAGTATATTAACCGCTTCGCACCTTTACGGGCTTGTTGGTTGGGATCTATTAACCCAAACTCGTCAGCACTTTTGTAGCCTTGTCCTAAAATGTCAATAGAGTTAGTTGGTAAACCTTCTTTTTCTAAAGCAGTATAGGCTGCTTCTGCTTGTATGCGATCGCTTAAAACTGCAATTAGGTAATTCATCCGATCAAAAAGAGTTGATTTTGGTTATTTGTTTGTTGTATTTTTTGTGCAATGAAAGTCAACCAGAATTAATGAAAATCAATTACAGGTTGGAGAATCAGCATAATTGCTCCCACAATTACGAAGGATAAAGTTACCCAAAAGAAACTTCTCATGTTGTTTTCCTATGTAGATTGACATTATTAAGCCTCAGCAGCAAAAAGAATCTATTAATTGTTTTTGCTTATAACTTGGTTATTCAAGAATCTGCAACTATAAACAAGCAAAACAAATTTAGGCAGATACTAACATCTTTCTAAAGAACCAAGTGTTGTGAGTAGCTCTAACACTTTAGGTGGAATGTGCGATCGTTTGCAAATGTAACCAAGTTTGCTTTCCCACAATATCTAGTAGGCAATGCCCTACTTTTTTAAGCGGTATTCCCTATTGTTTCTCATACAAAAAACCCGATTTGGGAATTCCCAAATCGAGTGCTAAAACTAAACTAAGCTACTACTAATTAGAGATGAATTCCAATTACTTAGGCAGCAGCTTGTAGGTTAACTTTGACGACTTTGTTCTTTTCTTGTTCTGTTTTGGGCAGTGTCAGATTCAAAATGCCGTCTTTGTACTCTGCCGTTACATTCGAGTTTTGAATTCGAGCAGGTAAGGGAATCACGCGCTGGAATTTACCATAGTAAAATTCACTGCGGGTAGTGCCTTTTTCTTCAGTTTTATTTTCAGTCTTGCGCTCACCGCTGATGTATACGGCATTTTCGGTTACATTCACATCTATGTCTTTGGCTTCCATCCCTGGAACTTCCAGCTTCAAATGGATAGCATCTGATGTGTCTTGAATTTCAGCCGCTGGAACTCTCATGAAGTTTCGAGGCTCAACTTTTGCAGGGACTAAACTTTGCTCAAACAAGCGGTCAAGTTGACGTTGCATTGTATTAATTTCTTGCCAGGGATTCCAACGAACTAATGCCATAACTGTTACCTTTCTTTAAATAACTTAGTTTTGTTTAACCTCTTACTTTTCTAATAATATTCAGCTATAAAAGTGCATGAATTCGGTTTAAACCACTTAATTTTGGATGATGACCGAACAAGAATAACAGCAAAATCAAGAGTACGTAAAACTGAAATTTATCGGTTCGGTAAACCAGATAAAAACTTCTTTTTAATTTAATTTTTATTTGCTAGCTATGAATTGCGCATCCTTGACAAAAGAATCAGGATCGTAGCTCTTGCAGAGAGAAAAATGGGGGCTTGACGATAAGCAGGACGAGTAGTACATTTGAACTATTAAAAGTTATCAGGGTAGCACAGTAACATTTGACATCCGTTGTATATAAAACAGGAGCAGAATCCACATGAGGCTATCTAAGATCGATCTGAGCAGTATAGTAGCTGTTGGTCACTCTGATGGTAATCTGGGGCTATTAATCGACCGGGGTGAGGAGATAGAGTATATAGAAGTTTCCGCTCCAAAAGCCGCATACCAGGGATTGCAAGAAGTTAGCTCTCTCGCAGCACCAGAAAGTGTTTTACCTCCTGCTCAAAAACAGCTTCTCATGCAGCCAGTCAACTCCTCGATGGCGAAAGCAGTGGGATACGATCGCACCAATCAAACTTTGCAAGTAGAATTTAACAGTGGATCAGTATATCAGTATACGGGTGTAGAGCAGGAGACTTGGGAATCGCTACAGACAGCAGACTCGACAGGGAGATTTTATAATCGGGAGATTAAAGGTAAATATGAGTGCGATCGCGTGGATGATGAAATTGAAACCACAGCGATTGAAGTTGACTGCTCATATGACTGTTATATAGAAGAAGACGAATAAAGATACTAGCGATCGCAATCGGCTTTTACACCAAAAAACTCAATGCACGACACCTGCACTACATCCTCAAAGCCCAAACTTTCAAGATAGGCGATCCATCCTTCTGGACTTCCATCTATTTCTAGCGTGCCTAGAATCATCGCAGGTTCGGCGATCCAAGGTACAACCCAGATGCTGTAAAAGTGAGGCTGGTTAGCGTCAAAAGAGTACTCAACTGTTAGCCATTCGGGGATAGTATCTAAGTCAAGTTTTCCATTGGCTTTGAAGCATTGCATAGTTGCGTTGGTTATCGGTGATGAAATATATATGTAGCCAAAAGACATCTCCGAAAAATGCCCATGCCTCTCTCTAACTGCCTCTCAACAGGTAATTACAAGATTGCAAATACAGCCAGTCTCAACGCAAAAATTAGGCTTTGAGATAGTTTGTGTTGATAATAAGGTAAAACTAAGCATCTGTACAAGCTATTTCTATGAGGAAACTGCGCTACTTTATCTTGGTAAAATTAATGTTCCTATTCGGAATCTTACAAGTCCGCATATCGTCAGAATTATTTGTTCGTATTTACTGGTATTTAATCTAAATCTTTCAGCTGCGACTCTAAATATCTTAATGACCCGAATCAAATGTTCGACAAATATCCTTTCAGATGCTAATTTTTTATTTTTCTCTTTTTGTGACGTAGTTAATTCTCCTTTTTTAGGCTTCTTCATGGGAGTCTTAATTGATGGTTCTCCAACATATGCTTTATCTCCCTGAAATTTTTGCCCTGTGTTAAAGCCTTTCTTCCCTTTACGAAATAAAGTTATGTCACTTTTTGGTCCAGGTTGACCCGCAATTACATCAACAATATCTTGACCTAGAGGCAACACAGTAATTTGATTTTTAAAAGTATGGTTTTTCTTTTTACCAGAGTAATACTTTTTCTGCTCTGCGTACTCTCCTGGGCGCGCCCTCGGCTGCTCAGCACTATCCACTATGAGTTCATAATCGGTTAAAAGTTCTTGAACTATCTCGTAATCATTCGCGTTTTTTTTTACCTGTTCCAGTAAACTTGATGGTAAAAGTTTTTGTAGCACTGGAAACCAGTAGTTAAACGTATCATTTGCGGTTGATTCACTCACTCCAAACTGGATACCTAACAATTGAAATGTTGTTAAATGCCGCAGGTATATCAAGGTTAAGAGAATTTGCTCTCTTTTCGATAGCTTGACTTTACGACCACCTCCTTTATTTATGATTCTAACTTTCTGTGCCTCATTTTCCTTTTGCTTCTCGGTATGTAAAGCGTTCGCTTGCTTGATTAGTTGCTCTAACTGCTCGTACTTCAGACCAACCAATCGCTGTGTCTCATGGGGGTTCTTTTCAATGTAATTTAATACAGAACTCATTTTTTTCTGGCTAAAAAAGTAAATTTTATACTCTTTTACCACACAACACTTCTATTTTGGAGATGCCTATTTCATGAAACGTCTGTACTAGTATCAGGATGGATCTTTTACAAGGCAAGAATGCATTGAGCGATCGCCCCAACAATTGCTCTTCAGGCTTTTATAACTGCTGACTATGTTATTTTAACTGCAAAACTATAGTAGTTATTTGAAAAAAATCCTAGCTTTCCGGAATTAAACATATTGTTACTGAAGTCAAATTTAGTCAACAATCAAGAGTATTTATCGACGATAAAAAATACTCTTGATTCAGCATAAAATTGGCGTAAACTAGCTGTTTTTTAGTTAATTTAATCTAAAAAATAACTATAAAAACAAGTACTTAAAGCGTCAATTAACATTGGTATTTGCAACTATTGCTGGTAATTAATTCAACCGGATAGGAGTATTAACTATGAAAAGCAACAAGTCTTTTAGCCTAGAGCAATTGCAAACAGAAATTCAGCCACTAATGAATGAAATTTTAAATAATTCTCCACAATTAAAAAACGTACTCGAAAAGTATGAAATTCTAGAAGCTGTGGAAATCCAACTTAAGTTAAAAACAAACAAACTAGGAATGGAGGAAATTGAATTGAGAAACTCTAATCAATCTCAGATTCGACTAAACATAAGCCAATTGAGCGTTCAGGAATTTAGCGCAGCTTGTATGGCAGTATGTGCAACTTGTGGCACCTGGAGACCATGCGGTGATTGTCCTGCTAATCCAGATGAGTGCTGATATAGTTACTAATATAGTTACTAATATTGAGCAGGAGCTAGTTAGTTGAAACATTAGCTCCAAGATTTTTGAAACAAAACTGGTAAATTCTATGATTCCAAGTGGTAGTGTATGGTGCGGTAATCTAGGATTAATTTTGATAATTAGTATAGCAATTTCTTCAGAAAACTATACTTTTGCTCAAATCGCGCCTGATACTACCCTTGGATCTGAAAGTTCTGAGATCGTACCCCTCAACCCTTCGACTGACCAAATTGATGGTGGTGCAATTCGAGGCACAAACTTGTTCCACAGTTTTGAGGAATTCAATGTTGATGCAGGAAGAGGAATTTATTTTAGTAATCCTGCTGGGATTGAGAACATTCTCAGCCGCGTGACTGGAAAAAATCCCTCTAAAATCTTTGGTAAGCTTGGGGTATTGGGTGGTAACGCTAACCTATTTTTGATTAATCCCACTGGAATTATCTTTGGGGCGGATGCCTCCCTAAATGTGGGAGGCTCATTTATAGCAACTACAGCTAATGCCATCGGGTTTGGTAACCAAGGCTTTTTCAGTGCTTCTGCTCCAGACGTTCCGCCAGTCCTGACGATAAATCCTTCAGCGTTGCTATTCAATTCCTTTGTTGCTGGAGAAATTACCAATAGTTCCATAAATTTAGCAGGACAAAGATTAAATCCATTTCCATTCGCTCCATCAGCAGTCAAGAATTTAATTGGTCTACAAGTTCCTAATGGCAAAAGCTTGCTGTTGGTAGGCGGCAACTTGAACTTAAATGGTGGTGGGCTAAATGCTTTAGGTGGTCGAGTGGAACTAGGAGCAGTGGCAAACTCAGGAGCGGTAGGGCTGAACGTTAATGGCGACAATCTCAGTTTAAGCTTTCCCGATAATATAGCGCTGGCAGATATATCTTTTAGCAATAGAGCCAGAGTTGATACTAGTGGCGAAGGCAGCGGTAATATTCAGGTGCGGGGCAAGCGCATTACTCTTAACAGAGGTTCACAGATTGCTGCTGATACCCTAGGGTCTAAATCAGGTGGAACTTTGAGTGTAACTGCCTCGGATTCTTTGAACTTAACTGGCGTGACAATAGATGGAACTTTGTCGTCTAGAACTGCGGCTGCCGGAGATGCAGGCAACATCACAATCAATACCAGGAAATTGATTGTCCAGGGAGGTGCCCAGATCACAACTTATACTAGCGGCAATGGTTCAGGTGGAAAATTGTCAGTAAATGCAACTGAATCTGTCGAACTGATTGGCACTTCACCAGGTAGAACGCCCAGTAGTTTATTTAGTGCGACTACTGCTACCGGAAATGCAGGCGATTTAACTATAAATACAAGCAAATTGATTGTCCAAGACGGCGCACAAATATCAACGGATTCTTCTTATGTAGAAGACGCTTTTGGGAACTTTATACTAGCGACTGGTCGAGGAGGAGATTTGATTGTGAATGCAACTGACTTGGTAGAACTGACGGGCACTAGTAGAAGTGGTCTTTCCAGTCAATTGTCTGCTTCCACTCAAGGTACAGGAAACGGGGGGAACATCAAGATTGCTACCAACAGCTTAATTATTCGAGATAAAGCTCAAGCAACTGTAAGCAGTCAAGGAATAGGGAATGCCGGCAACCTTGAAGTACAGGCTAAGTCTATTGGGTTGCAAAACGGCAGCAAACTTTTATCTACAAACACTTTAGGTAAAGGCGGCGGGAATATAACTTTAAAGGATCTGGACTTACTGCTGTTGCGTGACAACGGTGAAATATCTACCAACGCTGGCGACGTTGGCAATGGTGGCAATATCAATATTGAGACAGATATATTAGCCGCTACTGACAAAAGCAATATTACAGCCAAAGCGGTTCGGGGCAGCGGTGGTAATATTCAAATCGCTACCCAAGGACTCTTTGTTTCCGCCAATAGTTCGATCAACGCAGATTCTGAACAGGGGATAAACGGCGTAGTAGAAATCAATCGCCCAGATGTCGATCCTAGTGCTGAGTTAATTATTTTACCAGCCCAAATAGTTGATATCAGCAAACTAATTGCTCAAGGCTGTTCAACAAGTCCAGCTAATTTAGCGCGAGGAACGGGTGAATTTGTGATGACTGGACGTGGCGGTTTACCACCAAACCCAGCAGAAGCTACTAGAAGCGACACGGTAATAGTAGATTTAGGCACATTTATACAAAGTGACAAAAATCTAGCTAGTGCTGCGATCGCAAATAATAATTCCATTAGTTCTAATACTAATGCTGAGTCCACCACACTTGTAGAAGCTAGTAGTTGGGTGATAGGCTCCAAGGGTGAAGTTATACTCACAGCAAATACTCCTACTTTTACTTCTGATATACCCTGGTTGAAGCCTAGTAGTTGTAATGAATCTTAGGCATTCCTCAAGCAGATATTGATCGCTCTCGATCCATTTTGAATTTTAGATTTTCGATTGTGAAATGCTATCAGTAGTTAGATTTTGCTACGCAAATGTAGCAGCTATAAAACTAATCAGTATTAGTTTGTCTAAACAAGAACAAACAAAGAAGTCGCCCCTAATACTCCTGAAACAGGTAGGAACTCAAGGGGGTATCAGTTTTCTATTTTTTTATCTCATTACGGCTGGTTCTTTGGCAGCCCAAACAACCAATCTAGCTCAAATTCCCACCAGTAGTCCAACTGGGCTACCACCAATGCCTGCACCCCAGGATGTCGTACCGCCAAAACCAATACCAACCCAAACACCAAAACCCGAACCTCTACCACCTCCAGAACAGTTACTACAACCCCCATCATCCACAGCGCCAACTCCTGCACTTCCAGGGATACCGGAAAAAATTAAAGTTGAACGATTTGAGGTAGTTGGTAGCACTGTATTCAGCCAAAAAGAGCTAGACAAGGTATTAGCTCCATTCACCGGGCGGTCGCTTTCTTTTACTGAACTGTTCCAAGCTCGTTCTGCCGTCACTCAACTTTACATTGACAAAGGTTACATTACTTCTGGCGCTTTAATCCCACCTCAAGCAATTCAAAACGGCGTAGTCAAAATTCAAGTGGTTGAAGGCACTTTAGAAGCGATTAATGTGACTGGCACTAGGCGATTGAACCCTAATTATATCCGCGATCGCTTACCTAACTCCAAGCCCCTAAATCAAAAGCGCCTGCTAGAAGCTCTACAACTCTTACAACTCAATCCTTTGATTCAAAGCATTCGCGCCGAACTTTCTGCTGGAGCGCGCTTAGGCACGAATATATTAGATATTAATGTCAATGAGGCAAAGACTTTCAGCACTCAAATTAGTGTAGATAACGGGCGATCTCCAAGTGTGGGAACCTTCCGCCGTCGCGCGCAAATTAACGAAGCTAATTTACTAGGACTTGGAGACGGTCTGAGCTTAGCCTACAGCAATACGGATGGTAGCAATGGTATAGATGCTAGCTACACCTTACCTATCAATTCTCGCAATGGCACTTTCGGCATCAGCTACGGTTTCAATAATAGCGACGTGATTGAAGAACCCTTTGACTTTTTCAGAATTAAAGGTGATTCCCAATACTACGAACTAACACTGCGCCAGCCAGTGGTACAAACCCCAAATCAAGAATTTACCCTTGGCCTAACTGCTGCTCGTCTTGAGAGTAATATTTCTTCTTCTGTCCTAGAGGCAGAGAACTTTCCCATTTCCGAACTTTCACCAGGCGCTGATGATGAAGGACGTACCCGCATATCAGCAATACAATTCTTTCAAGAATGGACAAAGCGTAATACTCGTGAAGTGATTGCAGCTAGGTCTCAATTCAATCTCGGAATAGGTGCATTTGACGCTACGATCAATAACAACGCTCCTGATAGCCGCTTTTTGTCTTGGCAGGGACAAGCACAGTGGGTGCGCCTTCTGGCTCCTGATACTCTGCTGTTAATCCGCACTAACGTGCAACTAGCTGATGACGCGCTCGTACCTCTGGAGCAATTTGGGCTGGGTGGGATTGAAAGTGTGAGAGGTGATCGCCAAGATGCTTTGCTAGCAGACAATGGTGTATTTGCTTCAGCAGAATTGCGCTTACCAATTTATCGCAGCCAAGAGCAGCAATTGACTTTACAATTGACACCGTTTGTTGATTTTGGTACTGTTTGGGACGATTCAGTTAGGTCAGTTGAAAACCTTAACCCTTCAGACTCTGATACTCTTGCCTCTATAGGGCTGGGCTTGCGCTTTCAATTAGGAGATCGCCTCACCGCTCGGTTGAATTGGGGAATTCCCTTGATTGATATTGATTCCAGAAAAAGAACAT
>DATNQH010000395.1:0-21515 GCA_036704105.1 Leptolyngbyaceae cyanobacterium
ATCTGGAAAACCTTGTTTTCTTGCAACCAAAAGTGTTACTGAATGCAATACTTCTTGGTTAAAGGTTAAAGGGGAAAGGGTAAAGGGAAGATTAGGGCGGCTTTCTTCCTTTAACCTTTGCCCTTTCCCCCTTAACCGAAAAGTATTGTTACTGAATGCACCTATGCACTCGGTAACTCTTTTTTCACTAATTATTAGTAATCTTGTTATTGAGATGAGATGAAGTTACAAGAAACTTACTTCACCTTGCTACAAATGAATCTATATTAAGAGTAAAAATTTCTATCAATAATAAGTGTGCTTGCAGTTACTTTTAGAGTTAAAATTAATAAAAGCTACATAATAAAATTGTAATTTTTGCATTAAATAATAATATTTTAGGGTGGGCAATGCCCACCCTACGATTTAATTGAAAGCCATCGCAGAGTTAAACAGAAATTGGTGGAAAGAAGGAATTGAGTTTATTGAATTCCTCTTTTGAGAAAACTTCAGTATTGACTGGCACAAGTTGAACGGCGCAGGCTTTTAATTCTGGTTGGAGTGAATCTGGACAAGATTCAGGATGAGTCAGGGCGTTGGCTTCTGCTTTTTCAGCCCACAAAGCGCCCCAGTGCATGGGAACAAAAAGTGTACCAGGAGCGATCGCTTTTGTGACTTTGGCTGGAAACCGTCCGTTTCCTCGCCGCGATCGCACTTCTACCACTTCGTTATTTTCAATTCCTAAATTCTCTGCATCGCGCGGATGAATCTCGATAAACGGCTGGGGATGCATCTGCTGAATTTTCTCAACTCTTCCGGTGCGGGTGAGGGTATGCCAGTGTCCGTATAATCTACCCGTAGTGAGGACAAAAGGATATTTTGGATCGGCGGGTTCTGCCAAGCCGCGCGAGTGATAAGCAGCAAATCTAGCTCTACCATCAGGAGTATGGAAGCGTAAATCAGTGTAGAGTCGCGCAGGTTCGCCGAGTTTGATTTCACCAGAATCACGGCAGGGCCATTGTTTGGGGCCTTCTTTCGCTAACCGTTCGTGACTTAATCCTGTCACTTCACAAGGGCGATCGCGTGTCAGTTGCACAAACTCGGCATAAACTTCAGCAGAAGCGTTAAAAGCCAACTGTGCCTCAAAACCTAACCTTCTTCCCACTTCTGCAAATATTTCCCAATCTGCCTTAGCTTCACCCATGCGACTGCGAAAAGCTGGAACTAGGGTGACACGGCGCTCGGAATTAGTCATCACGCCTGTTTTTTCGCTCCACTGCGCTGCTGGTAGCAATACGTGAGCATAGGCGGCTGTTTCAGTGGGATAGTAAGCATCTTGGTAGACTGTGAAGGGCGATCGCATTAGTGCTGCCTTAGTCCGCTCCAAATCTGGCATACTCACAGCTGGGTTAGTAGCAGCAATCCAAAGTACTCCTACTTCCCCTGTTTCTAACCCAGTAATCATATCCCAAGCAGTCCTACCCGCATGAGGTGAGATTTGCCCAGGTGGTAGTTTCCAAAACTGCTCGACTTCAGCTCGATGTTGGGGATTTTTCACGCTGCGATAGCCAGGGAGTAAGTGAGCTAATCCTCCCGCTTCCCTTCCTCCCATAGCGTTTGGCTGTCCGGTTAGGGAAAAAGGCCCCGCCCCAGGTTTACCAATCTGTCCTGTCATCAAGTGCAAGTTGATGATGCTGCGCACTTTAGCCGTACCTTCGGAAGACTGATTCACGCCCATCGACCACAAAGACAACACCCGCTGGGATTCTCCCCAATATCGGGCTGCTGTTTCCAAATCTTCGATGCGAATGCCACACTTGCGCGCAACTACTTCTGGGGTATAGTGTTCAATTACAGAGGCAAAGGCAGGAAAGTTAGCAGTGCAGTCATCAACGAACAGAGTATCTACATAGCCCCAGCGCATCAACAAATGGGCTATGCCGTTGAGCAAGTCAATATCTGTACCGGGACGAATCGCTAGGTGCAAATCTGCTGCTTCTGCGGTCGGTGTCCGTCGCGGGTCGACCACAACCATTTTGGCGTTGCGGTCTTGTTTGCAGTGCTTGTGCAGTCGGTTGAAAACGATTGGGTGACATTCAGCTGTATTAGTGCCAATTAAAAAGGCACAATCAGTCAAATCCAAGTCTTCATAACAGCAAGGCGGGCCGTCAGAGCCAAAGCTTTGAACGTAACCAGATACAGCCGAAGACATACACAAGCGGGAGTTGGCATCGAAATTATTCGTGCCAAGACACCCTTTCATCAGTTTCTGCGCTACATAGTAATCTTCTGTCTGAAACTGACCGGAGCCATACATACAGATAGCATCTGCTCCCTGGGTGTTGCGAACAGTTTGAATGCGATCGGCAATTTTTTCTAATGCTTCGTCCCAACTGACGCAGCGAAATTCCTGATTCAAAGAGTCTCGCACCATTGGGTAACGCAGCCTGTTTTTCGTCAACGGCTCTGAAATCGTTGCGCCTTTGACACATACCATTCCCTGACTGGATGGATGAGATTTGTCTCCTCGCACTTTCCAGATGGGAGTACCTTGACTGTCTCGATTGGTTGCTTTACCAAGGGCAGCTGGTGGTGAAACTTCTAAGCCACAGCCCACACCACAATAAGGACAGAGGGTTTTGGTAGAGTCAGTCATGACAGTTTTGCTGTGATTTGCCAATGATTATCAGATTTTAATTTCAGGGAGTGTAGCCGAATAAACGTAGAATTTTTTGTTTTGTGCTACCGCCTTGCTTGTTAAATTAGCCATGCGCAGAGCTTGTTTCTTTTGTTTATTGGCTAACAAAAATTTGTTATGTTACTCGTTACATAATAACTCGATCAAATCTAAAATTTATTTATTTTTTTTGTCTTAACCAGGTTGATTTTTAATCTCAATTTATTTACTTATTAGTTTTACTTGTATGCTTGATAAAGTTTGCTTTTCAATCTTTTTTTTGGATAAGTAGCGCATAAAATTAATATTTTATGCGCCATGTTTGATAATAATCCACTGTTACAAAATCAAGCACTTACATCTGCATTTGATCTGTTAGCCACTTGGTAAGTATTTCGTCGTTCAATCCTCAGCTAAAACTGAATCTCTTTGTGGTAATGCTTTTTCTGCGCCTGCGACTTCATAATCATCTGCAAAAGAGCCTTTTGGTTCTTTCAAGAAGAAGGCGCACAAACTAGCACAAACTAGAGCGGCAATTCCCATTGTGCTGAACAGCGTTTGAGCAGAGTTTGATAAGCTAAAAATTGTTAGATAAACAACACCACCAAAGTTACCGTAAGCGCCAACGTTCCCAGAAATTTGTCCAGTGGCTTCTTTTTTTATCAAAGGTACAATTCCGTAGGTAGCACCACATCCAGCTTGAGCGAAATAAGCAGAGAACATGGTGACAGCGATCGCTAAAGGAATAGACCAGCTTGAGTTAATCCTAGTTGCTAGCAGATAGCCAACTCCAATCCCAACAGTGATAATTGTCAACGTCCATTTGCGAGAGTTGAATTTATCAGAAATTAACCCACCACTAGGACGAGAAACTAAGTTGAGGAAAGGATAGGTTGCTGCAATCATCGCTGCCATAACGTGAGATAAACCAAAGGTTTTCTCAAAGAAGGCAGGTAGCATGGAAACAGCAGCGAGTTCGGAACCAAAACTAACGACATAGGCGAATTCGAGCAAACCTACTTGACCAAAGTGATAGCGTTCGGCGGGAGTATAAGTTTTGCGACCGCTCAGAAGCTCTTTGTTCACCTGCCAAGCTTGATAAGATTGGTAAGCAAACAATAATCCCAACAGCCCCCAGGTTAAATACATTTGACTTGGGGAGAGGAAGTGAATTTTTGGTTGTGCTAACCGCCACGTCAGCAAGCCTAGGGCGAAAATCAACCCAAAATTCGACACCAGCATTGCATAGAAGCTTTTACGACTGGTAACTTCCAACGCACCACTTTTCTTGGGGCGCTTGTAGACTTTCCCAGCGGGCGTATCTTGAACGGTGTTGAAATAAATTACGCCGTAAATAGCGGTGATGATACCTGTTAGAGCGATTGTCAAACGCCAGTTAGACGCTCCGCCACCCAGAAATGCTGTAGCTACTGCAATTATTGGTAGGGCGAACTCTGCACCAAAAGCGCCAAAGTTACCCCAGCCACCATAAATACCTTGAGCCATGCCGATATCCTTTGGCGGGAACCATTCCGACACCATACGGATACCGACAACAAACCCAGAACCAACGACCCCCATCAGCAAGCGACTCCAGACTAGCTGGTTAAAGTCTTGAGACAATGCTGTCGCCAAACAGGGAACAGCAGCAAAAACCAGCAAGCATGAGTAAGTAATTCTGGGACCGAACTTATCCAGCAGCATCCCAATGATAATTCGGGCTGGAATTGTCAGAGCTAGGTTACAAATCAATAGAGTTTTGATTTGTGCATCTTCCAAACCTAACTGTTTTTCAATGGTGGTGGCAAACGGAGCAAAGTTGAACCAACAAACAAAGGTTAAAAAGAAGGCAAACCAAGTTTGATGTAGTATACGATAGCGTCCGTTAAAGGAGAGTAATCCTTTGATCATGCAAAACTTCCTAAGTCAAAAAGAGCAGATAATGACTTCCAAAAAATTTGCGGCAATTCTTGAGTTGCCTTAATTGTGTTCGCAACGAACATTTAGTGTTTATGCAATTGTGCTGTCGCTCGAAAGCGTTGAAATCTACTATCGTTAAAAAAGAAAATTTTTGCAGTTAACTACACAACTTTTTTTAATATTGGGGCTGCTAGAACTTAGCATTTTATCAATTTGCGCTCCTGGCACTAAGAATACTCACGTATTTTGCCTTGTTCCCTGCACTGAAATAGTGCTTGTCTTTATCTAAGCTTGGATTACCTAACAAGAAAGTTTCGTATAGTTCGTAACAGAATCTTATTAATTATGAAAAAAGCGCATTGTTTTGATGCGCTTTTCAATATATTTACCAACTAAAGATGGATGCCAAAAAAATTAGCTATTTACAAATAAAGCTGACTAACAAGAAACAAAAAGTCAAGCTGCTATTTATGATACAATAAACCAATAAAATTTTTGGCTCATACATATTCAGAATTCAGGAGACAAGCAAGTAGGGTGGGCAATGCCCACCACACCTAGTAAAGGTGGGCATTGCCCACCCTACCTCAATCAAATAGGATTGCTATACATATTCACAAATTCAGGAAACAGGAAAAGCCGCAAGTGAGGAGAAACGCGATCGCGATCGCACCCCAGTTGCTATAAACTCCTTTGCAAGAATGCGCCCGCGCTGATATCGAAACCCTGACTGTGCAACTGGCTTACCCTATTATTCCATGTGAGCTTCTTTGCGATACAAGTAATCTAGAACGTGGTTGCGCAGCTGATAGTATTGGGGATCTTCCATGATGCGGGCGCGATTGCGCGGACGGGCAAAGGGAATATCTAAAACTTCACCAATTGTGGCAGATGGGCCATTAGTCATCATCACGAGTCTATCTGCCAAAAACAGCGCCTCATCAATGTCGTGGGTAATCATCAGTACTGTGACTTGATGATCGCGCCAAATTTGCAGCAGTTCTTCTTGTAATTCTTCTTTAGTAATTGCATCTAATGCCCCAAAGGGTTCATCTAGAATCAAAACTTGGGGGCGAATAGCCAAAGCTCTGGCGATCGCCACCCGTTGTTTCATTCCGCCAGATAGCTGATTCGGTTTTTTATCCGCCGCTTCTGTTAGCCCCACCATCGCTAAATGCTCAAGAGCGATCGCTCTTTTATCTGCCTTAGATTTATTGGGATAAACTGCATCTATTGCCAGATAAACGTTGTCAAACGCAGTCATCCAAGGTAGGAGCGAGTAATTCTGAAACACCATCATCCGGTCGGGGCCGGGTTCAGTCACGCGCTTAGTTTGCAGCCGCACTTCTCCAGATGTTGGTTGATTAAATCCAGACACCATGTTCAACAAAGTGGTTTTGCCACAGCCAGAGTGACCGATAAGACAAATAAATTCTCCTTCATAAACTGTAAGATTGACTCGATCCAGCACAGTGGATGCACCAGTTTTGCTGGGATAGACTTTCGAGACTTCTTCAATCACTAAGAAAGGATCGCGGTTATAGCGCCCAGTCCCAAGCGGTGTGTACTGATTTTCTTTGATAATTTGCATGATGAGCGAATTATGAATGATGAATTATGAATGATGAATTATGAACGATCGGTAGAGACGTAGCACTGCTACGTCTTTAGTGAAGTATGAAGTAGGAAATTTAGCCTTTAGCCTTCAGCATTCATCATTGAGCCTTTTTTTTAGCCAGTAGCCACTATTTCCGTGATGCGGAGTGGATGTTTGATTTCCAGGCTATTAAGATATTCAATCGGATCGTCTGGATTGAAGATTTTGCCATCGAATAACTTAATTGGCTGTGGATCGTGTCCGATGTCTAAAAAGCCAAGTTCTCGCGCCGCCACACCAAAAACATCTGTACGACAAACTCGATCTAGAATTTCTACCCAGTTTTTTGGAAAGGGTATGAGGTTCCAACGGGCTAACTGAGTTAAGATCCACAGCAATTCTGTGCGATCGCGGTAGTTAGCTTTGTCGATGTGAAATTGATTAAACTGCAATAGCTGTTTCGGTTCCGATCCATCACCGCGATTGTAGGGATCGATAAAACCGGGACGAGTATATGCAGGATCGCTGCCAACATACTCCGGTCGGCAGAGTAATTCAAGGATTTCTTCGCGGTGACGGCGATCGTCGCAATAATCGCAGGCTTCCAGTAGGGCTTTAACTAAGGCAATATGCGTTTGCGGGTAGTTGTTAGCCCAGTCTTCGCGTACTCCCAAGACTTTTTCTGGATGTCCCGCCCACAAATCTAAATCTGTGGCAATGACAAAGCCCAGATTTTCATGTATGGCGCGAGAGTTCCAAGGTTCGCCCACACAGTAGCCGTCGATATTTCCGGCTATCAAGTTAGCAACCATTTGCGGTGGCGGAATCACCGTTAGGTTAACATCTTCGTCTGGGTGAATTCCACCAGCAGCAAGCCAGTAGCGTAAGAGTAAGTTGTGCATCGAGGCAGGATGCACCATACCCAAGGTATGGATTTTATCAGGGGAGGCAGCGATCGCTGCTTTAAAATCAGCTAATGTCCTTACCCCTTGGTCATAAAACTTCTTACTTAAAGTAATTGCATTACCATTACGAGATACAGTCATGGCGCTGACAATCGGAACTGGGGTTTTACCACCAGCCCCTAAAGTCATGGCGAGGGGCATTCCCGCCACCATCACAGCAGCATCCAATCTGCCCGTACCTACACCTTTAGCGATTTCCTTCCAGCTTGGTTCGCGGCTTAAAGTCACATCGGTTAAGCCATATTTAGCAAAAAAGCCTTTTTCTTTCGCCACCACCAAAGGAGCGCAATCAGTCAGGGGAATAAAGCCAAGTTCCAAATTGACTTTTTCCAACCCGTTACCCGCCACTACTACGTGCTGTTTTGCTTTGCGCTGCTTGATGCGTTTTTGTTGGTTGAGGAAGTAAATTATCTCGTTGCGTAAGGCATAGTAGCTGGGATGATTTACTACTTCCATCCGTTGGCGGGGGCGAGGTATGGGTACGTCGAGGATCTGCCCGATTTGCGCCTCCGGGCCGTTTGTCAGCATGACAATGCGATCAGATAGCAGCAGTGCTTCATCGACATCGTGCGTCACCATCACGCAGGTGACATGACTTTCTTCGCAGATTTTCATCAATTGTTCCTGCAAGCCACCCCGCGTTAAAGCATCTAATGCACCGAAGGGTTCGTCTAGCAGTAATAACTTGGGACGAATCGCTAAAGCACGAGCGATCGCCACCCGTTGTTTCATTCCCCCAGATAGTTCTCCGGGGCGTTTAGTTCGGGCGTGTCGCAACCCTACTAAATCGATGTGATGTTCGACAATTGACCGCTTCTCGCTTTTGTTTTTATTTTTATAGACTTCATCCACTGCCAAGGCGATGTTTTCGTATACCGTCATCCAAGGCAGGAGAGAATAATTCTGAAATACTACCATGCGATCGGGGCCTGGTTCTTTCACCTGGCGACCTGCCAAAATTACACCACCAGTGGTAGCGCGATCGAGACCTGCAATGATGTTTAAAAGTGTAGATTTTCCGCAGCCAGAGTGTCCGATTAACGAAATAAACTCGCCCTGTTTAATTTTCAGTTCAATATTTTTAAGTGCCGTATAGCTATTACCATTCGGCAGATTAAATACCCTGTCAACGTGGTCAACTTCTACAAAGACTGTCATGGTTATGAATTATGAATTATGAATTATGAATTATGAATTTTTCAGCATTTAGCATTCAACATTCATAATTCATTTCTGTTCTTCTGGCACAACTTTGCTGGCTATGAAGCCGACAATACGATCTAGCAGTAGACCGACAACACCGACATAAATCAGGGCTAAAATAATCTGACTCAATAGGGAACTGTTATAAGCGTCCCAAATGAAAAAGCCGATACCAACACCACCAACTAGCATTTCTGCCGCCACAATAGCTAACCAAGACAGTCCTATTCCAATTCGTAAGCCAGTGAATATGTAAGGCACAGCGGCGGGAAACAGAATTTTAAAGAAGTACTTTGCACCAGACAGCCTCAGCACTCTGGCAACGTTTCTGTAGTCTTGGGGCAGTTGTTGTACCCCTACTGTAGTATTGATAATAATTGGCCAAATGGAAGTAATAAAAATTACAAAAATGGCTGAAGGATTCGATTGTTGAAATGCTGCAAGGGAGATCGGCAACCAAGCTAAAGGTGGAACTGTTCGCAGCACCTGAAAGATTGGGTCTACAGCGTTGTAGATAAAGGCATTAGCACCAATGAGAATTCCAAGAGTAATCCCGACGATCGCAGATAGAGAAAAGCCGACAGCAACCCGTCCCAAGCTGGCTATAATCTGCAATCCCAGTCCTTTATCAGTGCCACCATTATCAAAGAAAGGATTGATAATGTAAGGGTCCCAGGTTTCTTGTATAACTGTGATTGGCGATGGCAAGTTGGGTTTCGATCCCATAGTTAGTAACTGCCAGATTGCCAAAAAAACCGCAAGTGCCAAAAGCGGTGGTATAACTTTTTTCCTGACAAAAGAAGCGATCGCCTTCTGCTGTCCATTTCTTTTTTTATTACGGCTCTCCAGCACTGCGGTCATATTCTTAAGGGTAATAAGTAGTGGTTAATAACTAAAGGTTGAAGGATAAAGGCTGAAGGATAAAGGCTGAAGGATAAAGGCTAAAGGCTAGAGAATAAAGATTAAATTTCACACTTCACACTTCACACTTCATCTTATGTACAGACGTAGCAGTCCTACGTCTCTACTTCATCTTATGTACAGACGTAGCAGTGCTACGTCTCTACTTCATCCTTTTCTAGACTTTTTTGATTTTGAGGCTTTTCAGATATGCTGATGGATTCTCAGGATCGAATTTGACACCATCAAAGAATGTTTCTACACCACGAGAAGAACTTTTAGGAATATCTGAATCTGCAACGCCAATTGCTTTTGCTGCTTCTTTCCATAAGTCTTCGCGGTTTACCTGGTCGACGAGCTTTTTCGTATCTGTATCAGCAGGTATATAGCCCCAGCGAATATTTTCTGTCAGGAACCAGAGGTCGTGACTCTTATAGGGATAAGAGGCATTATCTGCCCAGAACTTCATTTTTTGAGGGAAGTTCTGTACAGTCCGACCATCACCGTAATCAATATTGCCTTTGGAGCGCTCGATAATGTCTTTTGCAGGAACCTTGAACCATCTTTGAGCGGAGACGATTTTGACCATCTCCTCTTTGTTTTCGTCCTTGTCGCACCATTGCTGCGCCTCTTGGACTGCCATCAACACAGCCTTTGCTGCATTGGGATTCTTATCTACCCAATCAGCCCGCATGGTAAAAGCTTTCTCTGGATGGTCTTGCCAAAGTTCCCCTGTCAGTAAAGCCGTGTAGCCCTGATTTTGATTAACTAATTGAGCGTTCCAAGGTTCTCCCACACAGAAGGCTTCCATGTTACCCACTTTCATATTTGCCACCATTTGAGGTGGTGGTACGGGAACAACAGAAACGTCGGCGTTCGGATCGATGCCCCCAGCTGCTAGCCAATAGCGCATCCATAAATCGTGCGTTCCACCCGGAAAGGTAATCGCCACTTTAAGTTCTTTGCCCGCAGCTTTGGATTTTGCAAAGGCTTCCTTAAGCAGCGTACTTTCCTTACCTACCTTCATCTCTTTATAGGTATTGGCGATCGAAATTGCCTGGCCGTTAGTATTCAACCGCGCCAAAAGATACATCGGGACTTTATTACCCTTGGTAATCGTACCCAAAGACATCAAGTAAGGCATGGGAGATAAGATATGCGCTCCATCAATGCCACCCCCACTCGAACCGAGAACTAAGTTGTCACGGGTGACTGGCCAAGAAGCTTGTTTCTCGACTTTGACATCAGTCATGCCGTACTTGGCAAACAACCCTTTTTCCAACGCCACAATTAAAGGAGCCGAATCAGTTAAGGCAATAAATCCTAACTTGGCGCTTGTGGTTTCTACCTTCGGAGCGTTAGCGGCTAGGCTAACGTTAGCAACTGGACTGGCAGTACCGCCGTTAGATGAATTGTTAGTGTTGGAACTGCAACCATGAGCCAAAATTGAACCTGCTGTAGCAGCACTGGCGGTGATGATGAACTGCCGTCTAGAAAATTGCGTCATTCTCGTAAATTATTTGCTGATAGTAAGAAAAGAATGAGGAGTGGTGTGCTGAAATTGTGTGGAGCGTACTACAACAGATTGTCTGGCTGCTTTCAGTTTGATGTTGTATAAATTTTTACTTTTTTTGTTCAAAACCTTACCTTAGATAGATTTACATAGTCACCAAAGCTTCTTTTTTTGGTTTTGCGCCAAAATGCTCGATCAGCAATTCTCGTAACACTGGCTGCAAGTCTTCGCAGGGAATACCTTTGGTCACACAGCTTCCCAGATGAGCATCTTTGCCGACTGTGCCGCCCATAAAGATATCAACACCTTCTACTGGTTTGCCATTTTTACGCGCTTTGGTTCCCATCAATCCAATGTCTGCCACTTGGGGTTGTCCGCAGGAGTTGGGACAACCTGTCCAGTGAATTCGGACTGGATTTGTCAGGGTGAGTTCTGCTTCTAATGCTTTAATGGTTGACAAAGCGCGGTTTTTGGTGTCAATCAAGGCAAAGTTGCAGAATTGAGCGCCAGTGCAAGAAACCAATCCGCGTGTGAGGGTGTCGGGTTCAATCGAGAATCGCTGCAAGAGTGGTTCGGCTAGGAAGGCTTCTAGGCGTGAGTCGGGAACGTGGGGAATGATGATGTTTTGTTCTACTGTCAGTCTGATTTCGCCATTGCCATAAACTTCAGCTATACGGGCAATTTCAAACATATCTTGGGCATACAAGCGGCCGATAGGAACGTGCAACCCAACGTAGTTCAATAAGAGTTGCTTTTGCTGATAAACACCAATGCGATCGCGTTTTTCCCAATCAATTTCATCTTTTTCGGCGGCTTGCAGTAATGACTTATCCAGTTGTTGCTCGACACAAAAGCGGAATTTTTCTAATCCCCATTCATCAATTAGCCACATCAAACGGGCTTTTTGCCGATTGGCGCGCAATCCATTGTCGCGGAAGACTTCTAAAACTGCTCTACATACTGCCACCACATCTTCTGGAGCCACCCAAGCATTCAAAGGAATAGCCGCTTCACTACGCTTAGCAGAGAAGAAACCACCCACGAGGATATTAAATCCAAACTGCTTTTCTCCCCCAGCTTCCTTATAGGCAGGAACAAAAGCTAAGTCGTTGATTTCGGCATGAACGGAGTTATCACGACTACCAGTAATAGCAATATTAAATTTTCGCGGTAGGTTACTAAACTCTGGATTACCTTCGCCGTTACTAGTAATCATGTCTTGCACTTGACATACCAAATCACGGGTATCGAACAACTCATCCGCATCAATTCCCGCCACTGGATCGCCAGTAATATTCCGTACATTGTCCATACCAGACTGGATGCTAGTCAATCCGACTGCTTTAAACCGCCCAAATATATCTGGTAAGTCCTCAATCCGGACTCCTCGTAACTGAATATTCTGTCTGGTGGTAATGTCTGCGCTGCCATCATCACCATAACGTTGCAAAACTTCACCTAGCACCCGCATTTGCTGACTGGTTAAAATCCCGTTTGGCAGCCGTAGCCGCATCATGAATTTACCAGGCGTGACTGGGCGAAAGAACACACCCAGCCACTTGAGTCGATGTTCGCGATCAGTTTCATCCATCGCTTCCCAGCCAACAGAGGCATAATGCTCTATTTCCGCTTTCACGGCAAGACCATCTTTTTCTGCCTTGAATTTTTCAAATTTATTCAAACTTGTCTTATGGGTTGCTACGTCTGTCATATGCCTTTACCCTTGTTACCTGCTTTTTGGCGCTGCAATTACACTTATTTGCCCCGCAAAATTGAGCTTTTTTTAAACGTCTATTTCCTATCAACTCATTTGCTGGGCAAATTAATTCGTATCTTTTGTTACTTAATCTATTGGTCACAAATCAGTTAGTTAAATTGCTGTCATTTGTCTTTTTTATTTCTGCTTACAGCGTTAAATTTGTGTTTGTTAACATTACAAAGTAAGTGGATTTTTCTATTAAATTCGTAACTAAAGTAACAATTTGTTGCTTTAGTTGCATAAAATGCATCAAATAAATGCTTTTTTTACATAAAAAACCTAGCTGAAGGTGGATGTTAAACCGCCAAAGCGCATCAAATTAAAAGCGTCAAAGTGTGAATACATCCTGGTAAAGCTTGATTGTGAAGTCTGACAAAGATTTGTGAAGTAGTTTGAAATAAGCTTTCAGGCTTGACTGTCTTCAGTAATTAGTGTTAATAAGCAGTTAATGGCAATCTAGTCAAACAAAGACGCTTAAGTATCAAAATAAAAATTAGCCTAATTCTTGTTAAATTAAGCCGATCGCACTGAAACAACAGCAACTGTGACAATAGAACGTCAAGTTAACCTTCGGGAACAAGCGCAGGTCGCACATTCAACCGCAAATTGGTCATTACTGCTTCAATGCCTACAGCAGCTGATTGCACAGAGAAGTGAGGGAAAAGAGGCTGAGGAGATAAGAAGCACAGAGGCAGAACGCTGCGCGGGGGAGAATATCTTAGTTAGTTCTCCTGGGTACCCCAGCACCTGGGCATCCCAGCAAGCACAGCTGCTTTCTTGGGCAATGGATGTATTAGAGTCAGGAGATTTTCATCAGCGCTGGGACGTTGCTAAGCTGCTGCCTAAATTAGGAAAAAGCGCCTATACGCCACTAATGGAAATTTTGGCAGACGAAGACGCAGATGAGGAATTGCGCTGGTTTAGCGTCCGCATTTTAGGCAATTTTAATCATCCAGATGTGATTGCAGCTTTAGTTGAACTACTCAAAACTTCTGCAAGTGATGAAGAAAAAGCTATGGCAGCAGCAGCACTGGCGGAAATTGGTGCAAGTGCAGTAGCAGCAATTACAGAATTATTAGCAGAGTCTGAGACACGACTGCTGGCAGTGCGATCGCTTTCCTACATTCGCCACTCAGAAACGATCGCACCATTACTTAGCGTAGTTCGAGATCCACAAATAGAAGTTAGAGCCGCCGCCATAGAAGCCTTAAGTAGCTTTCATGACTCCAGAATCCCGCCAGTGCTGTTGAATGCTTTAGAGGATCTTGGAGCAAGTGTTAGACGTGAGGCAGCAATCGGCTTGAGTTTTCGCCCCGATCTCCGGGAGGAATTGGATTTAGTTAATCGGTTGCTACCTCGGTTATATGATTTCAATTTAGATGTGTGTACCGCAGCAGCGATCGCACTGGGAAGGCTGGGTACAGATGCTGCTGCAACTGGTCTATTTCAGGTGCTACATTCCCCCCATACACCAGATGCTTTGCAAATAGAAATTGTCAGATCTCTGGGTAGAGTGGGAACAGAAAACAGCTTGGAATATTTGCGTGACTCTCTGGAGCGGTTGGCATCAAAAACGATTTGGCAGGAAATTGTCACAGTTTTGGGGCGAATAGAACAGCAACAGTTAAAGCCACTTGCAGCTGAAATTTTGATTGAATTACTAAAATCTCATCATCCGGCAACGGAAAACGCCAACGTAAAGCAAGCGATCGCTATGTCTTTAGGACAGTTGGGCGAAATCATCGCAATAGATCGATTAATTCAGTTATTAGCAGATACAGATGCAGCTGTAAGACTACACGCGATCGCCGCCCTCAAACAGTTAGCACCTGAAACTGCATACCATAAATTAGAGCAAATGGCAAGGGATGCAGACCTAACACCAGAGTTGCAACAAGGAGTGGCGATCGCTCTGCAAGAATGGGCTATAGCTAGTGAATAATAGAAGCTCAAAAATAATGAATGATGAATTTAACATTCATCATTCATCAATTGGTAGTTTTAAATTTGAACGAGTAGTTTAGCTACTAGGGCAGAAATCGCCTGTACGTTTAAAAGCGAATTCCTTCAAGTAGGGATCGCTAGTAAGCTAATGTTCACGGGTAGTGCATAAAAGATGTCGTTAAAGGAGTCAGTTGTCAGGAGCCAAAAGTCATCACAGTCAAACTAGACCTCCTGTCTCCTGTCTCCCTCACATTACAGATATGCAAGCGAGGATAACGATTAGCTTATTATCGCTTTGCAGCTTTGGGATCGTTGTACGCTACCTTAGTAATTGAAGAACCTTTACTCGCGCTCTTAAGATTACCCAAGCGAGAATTACCAGATGAAGTTGCTGTCGGCGTGGCTGAACCAGCACCGCCTACAATAGTTGTTAATACCTCATCGGGCAATTCTTCGATGAAGCTTAGTGCATCATTAAAATTGATTTTTTTGTCTGACATTGGTGTTCACCTTTTGAACCAGGTATTACTAATGAAGCTAGTTGTAGTTCCGAGTTGGAATTTGTAGATTTTTAGTCTATTTTTTCTCTCGGTCTACACCAGACAAATTTTTGATTCTCTGAACTTTTCAGCAGAGCTAGATGTAACAATAGAATAATTTTAAAAAATAGTTGGTAAGATTTTTAGCTTTAATCTTAGTAAAGAATATTGTGTCTATTTAAACCTAGCAACATCCGTATAGTTGCCAACTTACGATTGCTTATATCGCCTACTATATTATGTTCGTATAGAACGTATATTATCTAACCTTTCTTATACTTATTTTTTAATAATATTCCTCACAATTTTGATATTTGATTAATAATACTTAATAAACTCAAATTTCTAGTTCTCTAGTTCCCAGGTAGCAGCCCAGGTATGAGTTGAAAGAGGCTTTGGCTTGATTCCTCTGTTGGATTTTTGGCGTGGAGGTGTAGGTATTGATAAGGGCGAGAACTTGAGAATTTTATTTGCAGTCCGCTCTTCGCACGCTGAGTTGAGCAACAAAAGTTAATTAATAAGATCAGCGCAATTTTTTCAATAGCTGTAATTCAAAGCGATCGCCTGGGAATAATAACATTGGCTTGTATAACTTGACCAGATTTATGCAACTGCGTCTTTATACCTGCTGGTTTGCTGTTGGAATAGTCAGCTGCTGTCTTTTAACTGCAAACCCCGTTCGGGCGCAACAAGTTTCTGCCGACGGAACGACATCAACATCCGTCACTTCCCCAGATGGTAGCAACTTTACTATTAAAGATGGCGATCGCTCTGGAGACAATCTTTTTCATAGCTTTAGTGAGTTCTCCGTACCTACGGAAGGATCGGCTTTATTTGACAATGACTTAGATGTGAAGAACATTATTAGCCGAGTGACGGGTGGAAAAATTTCAAACATTGATGGGTTGCTCGGTGCTAAAGGCAGCGCCAACTTGTTTTTACTCAATCCGAGTGGGATTATATTTGGTGCTAATGCCAGTTTGAATATCGGCGGCTCGTTTATCTCTAGCACTGCTAATAGTCTGAAATTTGCTGACGGCACAGAGTTTAGCGCTCTAGCTGCATCATCTCCACCTTTATTGACAGTGAGTGTACCTGTTGGTTTGCAATATGGTGCAAATGCCGCCGGAATTAATGTACAGAATTCAAATTTGGCAGTGCAACCAGAGCAAACCTTAGCCCTAGTGGGTGGTAATATCACTTTAGCAGGCGGAAATTTAACAGCCCCTAGTGGTCGAATCGATCTGGGTGCTGTAGCTGGTGCGGGTAATGTTCAGATTGCAAATGTAAATAATCAGTTGCAGTTAAGCTTTCCAGATGACATACAAAAAGCGGATGTAGCGATCATCGATGCAGCAAATGTAAGTGCTTCAGGTAATGGTGGCGGCGATCTTCAGCTTACAGGAAGGCAGATAAAGGTCGAGCGATCGCGCTTAGAAGCTAATACCTTTGGATCGGAACCCGGAGGGAATTTTAATGTTAACGCCTCTGAGTCTGTAGAGTTGATCGGCAACGAACCAGGGGAATTATTCGACAATGGCTTGTTTGCAGAGACTATAGCCTTAATCAATTGGGTTAGGACGTTATTGTAGAGGTAGAGGAGAGTTCAGGAGTGCCTATGCCAGCCCCCTACAGTTAAGACCTTCGCTGCAAAGCGATTGAGGCAGTAGAGCAAGGTGAACGCAAAAGTGCAGTATGTCGGATGTTGAATATCAGCCGCAATACCTTAGATTTGTGGCTCAAACGCGAAGAAGAAACGGGAGATTGTCGAGCCATCAGTGGCTTCCAACGCGGGAATCGGCATAAGATTACGGATTGGCAGCGTTTTCGTGAGTTTGCCAAACAGCATGGGGGTAAGACCCAAGCCCAAATGGCGGCGTTGTGGGGAGAGAATGTAACTCAGCAGGATATCAGTAGGGCATTGGATAAAATTGGCCCCAGTCGAAAAAAAAGACTTATGGCTACCGAGAGCGAGATGATATCAAGCGTCAAACATTCCAAGAGCGACTGAAATCTAGGTTGCCGCTAAGAATTGTCTATGTCGATGAAGCGGGCATTGATAATCGCTCTGGGCTATCCCTATGGCTACTGTGAGGTCGGACAACGCTTCTATGCTCTCAAGCCGGGTAAACGCACTGAGCGAGTCAGTTGGATTGCGGCCTCAAGGGAGGGCAACCTCTTTGCACCTATGACCAATGCTTGCTCTTGCAACCGAGACTTAGTGGAGATGTGGTTAGAAAATTGCTTGATTCCTCAATTGCAGCCAGGCGATGTCATTGTTATTGACAATGCCAGTTTTCATCATTCTCAAACGATTGAGGAGATTGTGGCAGAAGCGGGATGCGAGATTTGGTATCTACCGCCTTATTCTCCGGATTTGAATGAGATTGAGCATTGGTGGTTTGTCTTGAAGAATTGGATGCGGCAGCGATGGCATGAGTTTGCAACCTTTCGTGATTGTGTTGATGCCGCTTTCAAATACTGTCCTAATGTGTTTGCTTAGGGCTATAATGCTGATAGCAACGGGTCTATGGAACTTTTACCTAGTGGCTGCTTAAGAGGAATTTATTCATCAAGCAGCATTGCCTCACTTGTTCCTTATTTCCCGACAACTCTAATGATTCCTCACGCTGCATCCGCTGTGAGTGAGTATGTCAGTTTAAGTTTGGGGGTGTCTAGCACAATTCCCACTCAAGAATTTTCTATAGAACAGCTGATTGCTGCTGCTGATAAAGCATTGTATGAAGCCAAGGAGCAAGGAAGAAATCGCGTCGTTGTGAAGAGTTTACAGATTGGAATTGGGCATTGAAGAACCGCAAATAACAATTCGCAATTCGCAATTAAAATGAAAGAAACTTTAGTTGTGGGATACAGAGCTTACTAACAAACAAACAATTCTTCCCTTGTGTGCTAGCCACTTGCGTCTAATAAGTCGATATTTCAGAGCCACACGACTTCAGCAAAGCCGCCGACATCGCCCCTTATTTAACATCAGGCTCGAACAGCGGTCGTGGGTTAATAATTGCGAATTGCGTTCACGAAGTGTAGCGAAGCGTTTATTGCGAATTGCGAATTGTTTTGTCATGCCAGACGTAGCTTAGCTGTATCAACTTCTACTAAACGATTGTCACAAATCCGTTAACTTGAGTTATGCCATAACGTACATTAGGCTCGATTAAAATGCGGCTAGAGCAGTTGCAAGCTTTTTTGACGATCGCAGAAACGGGCAGCTTTCAACAAGCAGCACGAAAATGTAGTGTCACCCAATCCACAATTAGTAGACAAATTCAAGCACTGGAAGCAGACTTAGGGGTACAGTTATTTCATCGCACCACCCAAGCCAAGTTAACCCTAGCAGGAGAGCGTTTTTTGCCCCGCGTCCGAAAAATTTGCCAGGAGTGGCATCATGTCACAGAAGAATTAGCAGATTTATTAGCAGGGAAACAGCCAGAGCTTTGTGTTGCTGCGATTCACTCAATTTGCGCTCATTACTTGCCACCAGTATTACAAAAATTTTGTCGTGAATATCCAGATGTGCAGCTTAGGGTGACAGCACTGGGAAGCGATCGCGCTTTGAAAGTCCTCAAAGATGGTTTGGTAGATTTGGCGATCGTGATGCATAATCGCTTCTTAACTACTGGGCCCGAAATGGTGGTAGAAGTACTATATGATGAACCGATTGAGGTATTAATTGGGGCAAATCACCCTTTGGCTCAATACGAACAAATTCCTTGGGCTGAGCTAGTCAATTATCCTCAAGTGGTGTTTAAAGATGGCTATGGAATGCAACGCTTGGTACAAGAGAGATTTTCTCGGCTGGGAGCCACACTCCAGGCAGTCTTAGAAGTAAACACCCTCGATGCTTTCCGAGGCATAGCACGTCAGGGAGATTTAGTAGCTTTGCTGCCACACTCAGCATTGGTGGAAGCACGTCTTGACGCTACTCTCGCTGTCCGTTCCTTAGCTAGTGAAGGTTCGAGCTTAACTCGCCAAGTTGTGATGGTGACAACTCAAGATAGACTAAGTATTCCCCCAATTCAACACTTTTGGCAGCTAGTGCGTGAATCTATGCCATCACAATTGAGAGTAGGGGGAGCTGAGGAAGCAGGGGGAGCTGAGGGAGAAAAACCTCTAGCCTCTAGCCTCTCGCCTCTAGCCTCACGCCTTCACCTACCATCAACCGCCTACTAAAAGTTCTTAAGTTTGAGATAGCCAATTCAGAGTTTTGATTAAGTGATGTGATTATGAGCAACGCATTTAGGGATTTGCTGCGAAAAGTGGGTAGTGGTACTCATACGGGAGAGAATTTAACTCGTACTGAAGCGGCAGCAGCAACCCGAATGATGCTGCTGGGTGAGGCAACGCCAGCACAAATTGGAGCGTTTCTCATTGCGCACCGAATTAAGCGTCCCACCGGGTCAGAATTGGCAGGAATGTTAGATGCCTACACCGAACTGGGGCCAAAACTACAGCCAATTGCTGCAAGTCCGGCGATTGTTTTGGGTGTTCCTTATGATGGGCGCGATCGCACTGCCCCTATAAGTCATTTAACAACTTTACTACTAACCGCCGCTGGGCAACCTGTGATCATGCACGGTAGCGATCGAATGCCTACTAAGTATGGAGTACCACTAGTAGAAATCTGGCAAGGACTAGGAGTTGATTTCACTAAACTATCTCTAGCGCAAACTCAGAAGGTATTCGAGTCTACCAATTTGGGATTTATCTATCTTCCCCAGCATTTCCCCTTAGCTCAAACGATCTTTGACTACCGCGATCAAATCGGCAAGCGTCCGCCTTTTGCCACAATGGAGTTGATTTGGTGTCCTTATGCTGGAGATGCTCATATCATTGCTGGGTTTGTCCATCCTCCAACTGAAGCTATGTTCCAAGCAGCCTTGAGCTTGCGTGGAGTGAAGAATTTCACCACAGTCAAGGGATTAGAAGGCAGTTGCGATCTACCGCGCGAACGAACAAATATTATTGGTTTGTCTGCACCCAATACACCAGATGAGAACGGAATTGCTGCGCTCGAACGATTGCTTTTAGTCCCGCGTGACTATGGCTTCGGTAGCCATAATGTACCGATAGAATCAACTGAGCAATTAGTGGCAAATATCCAGTCAGTGCTGCAAGGGCAACCTTCAGAATTAATGCAATCAGCAATCTGGAATGGTGGCTTTTATTTGTGGCGCTCTGGCATTTGTGAGGATATCAAGTCAGGCATAGCCAAGGCAGAAGCTATGTTTAGCAATTTGATCGTATTACAAAAACTTCAAGAAATTAGCCAGGTGATTAATTCAGTGCAGCGATCACTCGTACAACCAGCTTAATATTTGATGGCCAGGTAAGCATTAGCCTAGCCCGCTATAAGATGCAAATTTAATTTGCGATCGTCTCAGGAGTTATATCATGTCTGTCGGATTGCTCATAATAGAAAACCACCTCTCCCCGCCTCCGGCACCCCTCTCCTAATAGGAGAGGGGCTGGGGAGAGGTTTGTCCGGAATTATGGGTAATTAACCAGACTTGATACTACGCAATTTCCTCTGGTCAGATTTTCCTAAATTGGCGATCGTAGTTTCCGATTATGACATTGCCTTCCTAGCTGACTTCGGATTATCTTTGTCTCTATCAGATAAACATAAAATTTATCTAGAACACATAATTATTTTTTGTCAATAAGTTAATTTGTAATAGCATTTTGTTTCATGACTGCTACAGTTTACTTGCTAAAACCATAGGCTAGTAAGTATTTCCAAATCCAAGGCTCCAAAATCTATGGCTCCAAAATGGTATAAATCTTTATCCACATTTTTGAGGCTAAAGATAGCACTTATGAATCAAAGCATTTCCCCTCAAATAAAATTCCGAAAAGCAGATTTTGAATTTCCTCAGCAAATTGATAAGTATTGGTTTGGAAACAGCCCTTTCAAAACCCACTTGTTAAATAGCTTGACACTTCTACTGCCCGATCTTGAACAATACATTGTTCGGAATGTAACACGACAGATAAAGCAAATTAATTGCCCTCATTTGAAACAAGAGGTTCGATCTTTCATCAGTCAAGAAGGGCAGCATTCACTCCAACATACAAAATTTTGGGATAACTTGCGCTCCTGTGGCTATGAAATAGATAGTTATATCAACTGGGTTAGGAATAGTTTGTTTAAAGCTTTAGAACGGCGACTGAATCTTAATTTAAATCTAGCCATCGTTGCCGGAATTGAACATTTAACAACTCTGGTGGCAGAAATTGCCTTGGAAAAAGAGTATATGGCAGCAGCCGAACCTAAACTAAGACAACTATTTGAGTGGCACGCCCTAGAGGAAATCGAACACAAATCAGTAGCATTTGATGTGCTGCAAAGTGCAACTAACTTGAGGGGGCGACAAGCAGGATGAAAGCAAGGTAGGCTCATAGGTTCCAGCCGCAGACCCTCTTGAAAAAATAGAGAGACTTAGGGGGCTTATTGACAATAAACTATCGGTGGAGAAAATAATAGCCGCACAGGAGCAG
>DATNQH010000396.1:0-11179 GCA_036704105.1 Leptolyngbyaceae cyanobacterium
CATCATCTAAGTTTTATGGCAGCTTGGCTTTTGCCATATTTAATAATAAAAGATGCTTCGCAAATCAATCATTTCCACTTAAACAACAGTGTAAAAATGTTTTCTAAGTACTCCTAACTCCAGTCAAACTTATTTACAGTAGCTTCATCTGGTCTTAAAGAATCTATAAACCAGACTAAGAGATGTTTGTAGTTGATGGATTACACTTTATAAAATCTTTAATTTTCTGGCTTAGTTATGAAGGTTTAATAAAGAATGCTACTTATTTGGTCAAAAAGAGGATTTATGTTGTATAAAACTGATGAAACTATTGTCTAAACGATTCAATTTGGCTAAGCAGCAACTATAAAAACTTGGTCAACAAAATTGATTTGATTTACTTATAGCTATCGCCAATTCCTAATTAGATTAACCAGTAATTCACTTGACTACTAGATTCACAGCGCTACAAAATTATTAAGGAATTTGTTCTGCTTTTAGCTAAAGGTTGAAGTAACTTTCCTACCTAGGAAAGCGATCGCCCTTCTTATCCTGCTTTTTCCAGGCTTACCAATAAACACTTCAACATCAAATAAGCTGAAGTAGCACCAGGATCTTGATGTCCGACGCTGCGTTCTCCCAGGTAACTAGCTCGACCTTTCCTTGCCAGCATTGGTATAGTGTCTTTCATTGCTTGCTCGGCAACTACTACAGCTTGTTGCATCGCTGCTAAAGTATTCTTTCCCTCACCTACAGCTTGCGCCAAAGCATCCACAGTTGGAGACAAAACATCCACCATTGTCTTATCGCCCAGTTGTGCTTTGCCGCGCTGAAGCACACCATCTAACCCGGCTTGAAGTAAACTTACGATCTCCTCATCAGTCAACTGTTGCTTATCAACAGCTACTGTACTTGCTTTGAGAAAGAAACTACCATAAAGCGGGCCGCTAGCACCGCCGACACTAGAAATCAGAGTCATGCTAACAGATTTCAAAATGCTACCGATGTCCTTGTCTGCAACACTAGGTAGCTGACTCATTACCTTTTTGAAGCCACGCTCCATATTGATACCATGATCGGCATCACCGATCGCTGCATCCAATTCAGTCAAATAGTCTTTATTCTGCTCTATCTGAGTTGCAAAATCCTGCAACCATTGAACAATTTGATGTTTGGTTATCATTTCAAATTCCCCACCGCCAGCTAGGTGTGTTTACAGGTGCATCCCATAACTGAATCATCTCATCATCTAATTTGAGCAGGGTAATCGAACAACCTTGCATTTCTAAAGATGTAATGTAAGAACCGATTGAGTTCCGCACAATCTCAATCCCTTGTTTTTGGCAAATTTCAGCCAACTTGCGGTAAACGATATAAAGTTCGGAAAGGGGAGTACCACCCATACCGTTAACAAAAGCCAAAACGCGATCGCCATTCAGCCATTTCGGATTGACTAATTCTACATTTGCCCAATCGCCTTTGTCTTCATCCCATTCTCGCACTGTACGAGTGTAGGATGAATCTTCAATTATGGACATTGCAAGCATTTCAGTAATTTCATCTACAGATTTAAGCGGCATTCTTTCTCGTCCAGGTTCCCCATGAATGCCAATACCTATTTCCATTTCGCGATCGCTCAATTCAAAAGTAGGTGTCATGCGTGCTGGTACAGTGCAAGAAGTTAGCGCTACTCCCATACTCCGACCATTTAAATTTACCCGTCGGCACAGATCCGCCACTCGTTTCAAGTCATAGCCTTGTTCAGCAGCTGCACCACAAATCTTTTCTGCTAATACTGTAGTTCCTACACCCCGTCTTCCTTGGGTATAAAGGCTATCCTTCACCGCTATGTCATCATCAATCAAAACGTTGAGGACTCGAATACCTTCACTACGAGCCAATTCTGTCGCCATCTCAAAATTCATCACATCGCCGCTGTAGTTCTTCACTATATAGAGAACACCAGCTCCACCATCCACCTTTTTACCAGCCTCCAGCATTTGATCGGGAGTGGGTGAAGTGAAAACTTCTCCCGGACAAGCAGCATCGAGCATTCCCATCCCCACAAACCCAGCGTGCATCGGTTCATGACCGCTACCCCCACCGGAAATAATTGCTACCTTACCTTGTATAGGCGCATCTGCTCGATAGACAAACTTGGGTTCAAAATTCACTTTCAGTAGATTAGAGTGAGCCGCAGCCATACCTGCTAAACTTTCGCGCACAAATTCTTCCGGCTGGTTAATCAGCTTTTTCATAGAGAACTTACTCCTGGTGAGCGAGGGTGTTACACCATACATGGATTTTAAATTTTCTCAACCCGATAGGCGGCAACAATCAAACCAAAAGGTCTTAAGACCAAGGATAAAGGAATTTGTACTTAAAAGAGCGATCGCGCAACTAATGCCCTTAAGGCAGCACAGTTAGCTTTACCAAACTCAAGATTATTAAAAGGTTAAATTTATTTAAATAACAATATTGATTTCACTATTTGGGCTAGCTTTTAGACGAAATTCAAGCTTTAGCCAATGAAGTAATAGAATACGAGCCTTTTTGTTTGCTTTTAACACGAAAAAGGTTATTTTCATTCAAAATCTTCCTTCCGAAATAGGGAATTATAGGTTAACTTTAGGTTAAGGTAGGTTAAAAATTGGATAACAGAGAGGGAATTATGGCAAACTTTGAGCAAGCAAGCAAAAATAGCTTTCTACACCCGCAAAGTCGCTATTATGGGGAATTTACACCTGAGAATTTAGCATTTAATGCCAATTTACAAGAATTTGCTCACAAAATCTCTTATATCTCGGCTCTCCAGACTGGAGGAAAACTTGCACCTGAGCAAGCATATGCTCAGGTGAAATGTCTGTGGAAGCAGCTGAAGCAGAGTAAGAAAGCAATGAAGATTGGCACAGACTTACCCTCGGAAACGAAATAGTTTGCTCTAATCAAACACTGATACAAATGATTTAAGCAAAGGTGCTGCTTTCATCACAGCTTGTCGTGCATTAATCATAAGTCAAGACGGCAAGTAATGACAAAAATACTGGTGATTGAGGACGATCAACTGACTCGTGATATTATCCTAAATTTACTTTTTTTAAGAGAAATAAGTGCGATCGCCGCTGCGGATGGTCGGGCTGGATTACAATTAGCAAAAGAAATTATTCCTGACTTAATTCTATGTGATGTCAGGATGCCAGAGCTTAGTGGCTATGATGTACTCGCGGCGTTGCGCCAAGATTCAACAACAGCAACAATTCCCTTGATCTTTCTCACGGCTGAAACGAACCAAGACGCGATCAAGCGAGGACAACAGCTAGGAGCAAATGGCTATCTCAATAAACCATTTACCACTGCTGAATTATTAAGTGCGATCGCTCCGTATCTTTCTAAAGTAGGGGAAGAAGAGAAAAATTAAGAATTACTCATGGGTTGCATCCGCTTTTGGTATTCGTGTTCGGTAATAATATCTTGGGTACTTTTGAGCCGATCCAAAAACACGATGCCATCAAGATGATCGTATTCATGTTGAAAAATTCTGGCAACAAAATCAGTTAATTCTTGCTTTTGTAACTTACCGTTGCGATCAGTGTATTCAACTTCAATTGCTTGAGATCTTGGCACTAAACCGCGAATCCCTGGAATACTTAAACAACCTTCCCATCCATTAGCCATCTCAGTCGATTTGGCGAGAATTTTAGGATTAATCATAGGAGTAGGTTGCATCTCTGGTGCATTGGGGTACCGGGGATTGGGACGCGAAGCAACAATAAATAAGCGATCGCTTGCAGCTACTTGAGGCGCAGCAATCCCCACACCATTGGCTTGTTTTACGGTAGTAATTAGAGCATCAATCAGTTTTTGAATCCGCCAATCTTGAATATTCTCAACTACCTCAGCTTTAGCACGTAGTAATGGATTGCCAAGTTGAATAATTTCTAAAATTTCAGCCATAACTCAATAAGTTGTAACTCGTAATTGTTTCACTCAGCTTCCCGTGCTGCCTCAACGAGTATAATACGCCACTTAATCAACTTTCTCGTTGCGGTGGTAAATTCGCCAGTCGTACTGATACTTGAGCAGTTCTACCATTACGCTGGAGCTGAAGTCTTACTTGACTACCAACTGAAGCCTTTTCGACTATCTGCTGCACTTGCTCAGTTTGAGTGACAGGCTGGTTATTGATTGTTTGGATTACATCACCGGATCTTATTCCTGCTGCGGCTGCTGGAGAATTAGGTACGACACGAACTACCAACACTCCCCTATCTGCTGGGATTTGAATCTGATTGTTCGATTCAATTTCGAGCTGTTGCTTAATTTCAGGAGTCAGCGTTACCATTTGCACACCCATATAGGGATGTTCAACTTCTCCTTTGGTAATTAATTGCTGAGCTATTCTTTGCACAGTATTGATTGGAATAGCAAATCCCAGTCCTTGCGCTCCTTGAATAATTGCTGTATTCATCCCGATCACTTCACCACGAGAATTCAGCAGCGGCCCACCAGAGTTACCAGGGTTAATTGCAGTGTCAGTTTGAATATAGCCAACGCGGCGATCGCTTGCGCCAATATCACTAGCAGAACGGTCTGTAGCACTAATAATCCCAGCTGTAACAGTATTATCTAAACCCAAAGGATTACCGATCGCAATTACCCATTCTCCTGGCTGTAAGCGATCGGAGTTACCTATGGAAACTGTGGGTAGATTATTGGATGGAATTTGAATCACAGCAACATCAGTCACTGAATCTTGACCTAAAACTTTACCTTCAAAGGTACGACCATCTTTGAGCGTTACACTGACGCGATCGGCATTATTAACGACATGAGCATTGGTCAAAATCTGACCATTTGCATTCAAGATAAACCCAGAACCAGTACCGCGCACTACCCGTTCTCTCGGTTGTGCTTCTGGTGGAACGCCAAAAAATCGCCGCGCGATTGGATCGTCAAACGCTTCGGGTAAACGGCTAGCAACTGTTTTGGAAGCATTAATTCGCACTACCGCAGGCCCCTCCTTTTGCACGGCTGCCACAACAAAGTTAGGATCGTTAATATTGGGTAGTGCAGCGCGATTATTCTCAACAGGTGCAGGATTGACAGGTGAACTAGCTATGGGAGACGCGGGAGATTGGCTCACTTGAGAGTCGCGCGAAGAACCTAGAAAAGTACAGCCACTAACAGATGTTACGGCTACCCCAGCTAATAGTGATAACACTTGGTAGCAGATAGAATAATTCATAATTCTTCCCCTACTCTGTTCTGTATCCTGTTTCCTCAAATGCTTGAGATTGAAAGCTTGTGACTCAAAATCGCGTTGCCTAATTTTCATCTGTGTTGTTGTTTGCTGTCAAAGTATGTCGGTGGGTAGTACGATTTTGCATCAGTCTGACATAAATTTGCCTCTTAACACGGGCAGAATGAGCTAATCAATCGTAGGTGTTCGGTGATTGTCAAACCGATCGCTGCTGAGTTTGATAAATTAGTTCCTTACACCTATTTCTTATTGTGACAGTTAACAGCAGAGGTGGTTATTGGTGGAAGTTCCCCTTGATAGTCTTTGGAGTCAGGTGCTAGAGCGTCTACAACTCCAGTTAAGTAGACCAACTTTTGAAACCTGGATCAAGACTGCTAGCGCTCAGCCGTTGGAAAATAACTGTTTGGTGATTTGTACCCCTAACCCTTTTGCCCGTAATTGGTTACAAAAGTACTACATCAAAACGATCGCCGATGTGGTACAGGATATTTTAGGTTATCCAGTTGAAATTCATATTACTGTTGCCAAAGGAGATGAATCTTCTCGGTTCGTCGAGCCAGAAGTCTCCTGGCCAGTACCAACAGCTAGTCTACCGGAAAGCCCACCCAGCAACCAACCGAAGCCGCCAGAACTCAATCCCAAGTATGTGTTTTCTCGATTTGTGGTTGGTTCCAATAGTCGGATGGCTCATGCTGCTGCTTTAGCAGTTGCTGAATACCCAGGCCGAGAATTTAATCCTTTGTTTTTATGCGGTGGTGTTGGTTTAGGTAAAACACATCTGATGCAAGCGATCGGTCATTATCGCTTAGAAATCGATCCGAACTCCAGAATTTTTTATGTTTCAACTGAAAAATTCACTAACGATCTGATCGGCTCGATTCGTAAAGATTGTATGCAAAGCTTTCGAGAACATTACCGAGCCGCAGATATCTTATTAGTAGATGATATTCAATTTATTGAAGGCAAGGAAGGCACCCAAGAAGAATTTTTTCATACATTTAATACTTTACATGAAGCAGGTAAGCAAGTTGTCTTAGCTTCTGACCGTCAACCGAATCAAATTCCTCGGCTGCAAGCGCGTCTTTGTTCCCGCTTTTCTATGGGATTGATCGCTGATATTCAAACGCCAGATTTTGAAACTAGGATGGCGATTTTGCAGAAAAAAGCAGAATACGAAAATATGCGCCTGCCCCGTGAGGTAATTGAATATATTGCCTCCAACTATACTTCCAACATTAGGGAGTTAGAAGGAGCATTAATTCGGGCTGTGGCGTATATTTCCATTTCTGGTTTATCAATGACAGTGGAAAATGTTAGGCCTGTTTTAAATCCCGCTAGCGCGAAAGTTGAGGCTTCAGCAGAATCAGTGCTGATGGTTGTAGCGGATGCATTCGATGTGTCAATTGAAGATATTAAGAGCAATTCTAGACGGCGAGAAATAAGTTGGGCGCGTCAAATTGGGATGTATTTAATGCGTCAACATACCGATCTTAGCTTACCAAGAATCGGTGAGGAGTTCGGCGGCAAAGACCACACAACAGTCATGTACAGTTGTGAAAAAATTGCCCAACTTAAGAATAGCGATCCAAGTTTAGAACAAAAACTGCGTCAATTGAGCGATCGCATTAACATCGCTAGCCGTCCTCAAACTTAATTTATTGGAATTGAATATACCCAATCTTTATACGCCGCCTCTCTACCTTCAGTAATAGCAACAAGTTTAGCTCGGATCTGTTCAGTTATAGGATTTGGTTTTTCTAACTTATAATTTTCAATTCTCCGCACTGGTACAATCTTAGCCGCCGTCCCGCACAAAAATACTTCGTCAGCAATCAAAAGTTCTGACTTATCCACTGCTCTTTCTTCAGTTTTGATTCCCAAATCTTGAGCAATCTTAATCGCACTATTCCTAGTAATTCCTTCTAGAATATCTTGGTCAAATCCCGGCGTAATTAATTGCCCATTTCTCACCAAAAATATATTCATCCCAGAAGCTTCACTAACTTTTCCTTGGGAGTTTAATAAAATCGCTTCATCAAAACCTGATTCCACTGCTTCAGTTTTTGCTAAAGCCGAAGTAATGTATGCTGCGCTCACTTTTCCCCGCAATGGTAGGCTGCGATCTTCTTGTCGATACCAAGAACTAATTCGACAGTTTACACCTTCGGAAGATAAATAATCTTGCAATTCTAAGCCATAAACAAAAAAATCTTTTTCAACACCATGAAGCCGGGGAGCAATTCCCAAGCCTGATGTATAAACAAAAGGGCGAATATAAAAAGATGCGGATGGCTTATTTTGTTTAACAAATTCTACAACAACAGCCTGAATTTTATCCGCTGGTAGATCGTAATGTAAAAACCTAGCACTGTTACTTAACCTTTGACAATGCTGCTCTAGCCTAAACAGTAAAATCTGATTTGGATCTTCAGGGTGAGGAATACCCCTCAATCCACCCAAAGCTCCAGTTCCATAGTGCAATGCATGGGTAGCAATGGAAATATTTGCTTCGGTAAAAGGAACAAATTGATTTTGAAAGTAAGCGATTGGTAAAAAATTTTGCACGGTCAGATCGAAGCTTCAAGTACACTCACAAGTCACATTACTATAATCTATCCTCTGAGTGCTGTCACACCACAGTTTGACAAAGTTAACTATAACAGTTTGCATTTTGATGACGCGAACAATGCACCAGCAGTTTGTTTTGGTTAGAGGGAATTAACCTAGACATGAGTAGAAATATATTTCTACTCAATCAACTCGTCCTAGACGTTAGAAAGATTAAAATGAGTATAAAGAAATATTAAGCCAAGATTGTTTGTGGAAAACTTGTGAATTTCTGTGGAAAACTCTTGAACAATCTGTGGAAAACTGTTTAATTTTGGGGAAAAAGTTAATTAAGTATAAGTACCCTGTGGAAAACCTAAGTGTTTTTTCCACAGGTTTTCCACAGCCTTCATTGTCCAAAATCCTGGCTTGAAAAGGCTGAGCAAATTTTTTTCACAGTTTCCACAGATCCTACTACTTCTAGATAAAATAAAAAAGTTTATAGTAGTAGATCGTAGCGAAAAATTTGTGTTGACAGCACTGCAATCCAACCAAGAACAGTGCTACTATGTCTAGGCTGAGCTTAGATTCGAGCTAAGCCGCCAGATAGGGGTGTAGCTATAGCAAAATCATCAGCTAAATAACTTGCACAGATAGTTAAACTGGAATGAAGTTAGTTTGTAACCAAAGTGACCTTAGTAGTAACATGACACTTGTGAGCCGTGCAGTCCCTTCACGTCCGACTCATCCAGTATTGGCTAACGTACTTTTGCAAGCTGACGCACAAAAAAGCCAAGTAAGTTTAACAGCCTTCGATCTGAGCTTGGGGATTCGTACCAGTTTCCCAGCCGAAGTAGAAACTAGCGGTGCAATTACGCTACCAGCTAAGTTATTGAATGATATCGTTGCACGTCTGCCCCAAGGAGAAATCACCCTAGAGGATGAAGCGGCAGAAGTGCCTTTTTGTGCCACGATCGCTTCTACATCCGGACGCTATCAAGTTCATGGCATGGGTGTAGATGATTTTCCAGAACTACCAATTTTGGAGAAAGGCGAGGCGATAGAATTACCAGCAGAAGCATTACTTGAGGGTATAAAGGGTTCATTGCTGGCTGCTAGTACCGAAGAAGCAAAGCAGATTTTATCAGGAGTACATTTATCGGTTTCTCAAGACGCTTTAGAATTTGCTGCTACTGATGGTCATCGTTTAGCCGTTGTGAAGAGAGTTTTTGAAACAGAAACTGAAGATCTACCCGATCTTGAGGTTACAATACCAGCTAAAGCCTTGCGGGAACTAGAACGAATGCTAGGAACAAGGCAATCAAGCGAAGTATCCCTAAATTGCGATCGCGGTCAAATTGTGTTTGAATGGGCAGACCAATGCTTAACTAGCCGTACACTTGAAGGGCAATACCCAGCTTATCGTCAACTTATTCCCCATCAGTTCGAGCGCCAAATTACAATGGATCGTCGGCAGCTACTAAGTGCTTTAGAGCGAATTGCTGTCTTGGCAGACCAGAAAAATAATATAGTTAAATTTAACATTGACAGTAATAATCAGGAAATAGCGTTATCTGTTAATGCTCAAGATGTTGGAAGTGGTAGAGAATTACTACAAGCACAAATTTCCGGAGAAAGTTTAGATATTGCTTTTAATATCAAGTATTTGATGGATGGAATCAAAGCAATTGGAACTCCTGAAATTCAAATGCAGCTAAATGCAGCATTAACTCCAGTAATTTTGACTCCACTGGGCGGTTTGAAAATGACTTATTTGATTATGCCAGTGCAAATTCGCAATTAATAATTTTATAGAGGGTGGGCATTGCCCACCTCAAACAACGTTAGTAAAAGTATTTTTTAGTGAATATTGCCTACCTCAAACAATGTTATTAAAAGTATTTTTTGGTGGGCATTGCCCACCCTACATTTAAACCTTAGCAGCGTCAGCGAAGCGAATCTTTAGATAATCTTCCTCCATTTTTGCCCCGGCTGGTTGTAATGCCGCCAAAGCTTGAGGTAATACTAAATTACGGCGATGGTTGCCAATGGTGATATTTAATTCATCCCCTGTTTTACTCAATTGAATCCGATCTTTGGGAATACCTGGCAAGTAAAGTTCTAAACTGTATTGCTCTTTATCTTGTACTACTTTGAGAGTGGTTTCCTTGTAGTAAACTTGGGTAGGATCTTCGTCTTTGTATAGCGTTTCTTTCAACCTTTCTAAAGCAGCCAAACCGCACATTTCTTCAGAGTAAAGCGGAACTTCCTTCACGGGTAAAGGATGGAAGTTTTCATGAATTTCCTGGCGATATTGTTGCTGATTTTCTTTCCATCTTTGGAAGAAAGGATCTGTTACTTGTTCCGGAATAATCCGATTGGCTACAACCATATCTGTAGCAACGTTGTATAAACTCAAATAAGCATGAGCGCGGAGAGATTCTTTAATCACCATTTTTTCTGGGTTGGTGACTAAACGGACTGAGGTTTTAGTATTGTCAGTTAATACTTTTTCTAAGGCTTCTATTTGCTCGTAGAATTCATAGGGAGCATCCATTACCTCTTTATCTGGCAGGGAAAAACCAGCTATTGGTTTAAATATTGGCTCCACTAATGGTCTTAATACGACTGACATTTTTTGCAGTGGTTTATAAAAGCGACGCATATACCACCCACTAACTTCAGGTAAGCTTAATAATCGTAAAGCAGTACCAGTGGGGGCTGAGTCAATAATCAAAACGTCAAACTCGCCTTCATCATAGTGGCGTTTCATCCTTACCAGACCAAAAATTTCATCCATGCCTGGTAAAATGGCTAATTCTTCTGCTTGAACGCCATCAAGTCCACGCGCTTGTAAAACTTGGGTAATGTAGCGCTTGACTGCTCCCCAGTTACCTTCCAATTCCAACAGCGCATCCAATTCTGCCCCCCAGAGGTTTGGACGCACCTGTTGAGGTTCGTGACCTAATTCTATGTCAAAACTATCTGCTAGCGAGTGAGCAGGATCGGTACTAAGGACGAGCGTTCGATAGCCTAATTCAGCGCAACGCAGTCCGGTAGCAGCAGCAACAGAGGTTTTTCCTACTCCCCCTTTGCCTGTCATGAGGATAACGCGCATGGATGTTTTCGTCCTATATGAGAAATGTTTATGTTTCTTTACTGTATCAACTGCTGAGAGTAGCTACTTGCGATCGCGAAACTATAATATCTACTAAAAAGTTACAAAGAGGTTTTTTTAAGGCAGAGGTTGGCAGTTGAGGGGGCGACGAGCTAGCTAAAGTGCTTGCTGTATAAGAGCCATAGCTCTTAAGCCTTTGCGATAAAATGCCTGCTTATTGCGAATGGATTTGATGAGTTCTTCAACCCATACGTGACATTCATGAAAGGCAACTA
>DATNQH010000397.1:0-11798 GCA_036704105.1 Leptolyngbyaceae cyanobacterium
TTGAGATCGTCTGGCGGTTCATGAAGTACGAGTGGATTGAGTTGAACGCTTACTCTAGCTGGCAAAGCTTAGTTGATTATGTGGAAAAAGTGCTGAGAGAATTTGGAGACAACTATGTAATTGATTTTGCATAACCACTTACTGGCGAATTTGCCTTACTTTGTCACCTTGGTAGTAGGTAAAAGCGAAGCTGATGTCAGCATCTTTCAAGGGGTGGTGGTATTGACAATGGTAGTATTTGCACCTCTATGGAATTGGCTGAGCCGACGTTATGCTAACCGGACGTTGCTTAAGTTTACTATGTTTGGGTTGGCAGGAGTTTCTAGCCTTACCTTCGCTGTTGGGCTGCTACCTGGTATATCAGTAATGACTCATGCTCTGCTGATGATGGCACTGATAGGGCCGCTTTTGGGCGGTTACTTCGTGTTAGTTTTTGCCATGATGGGTAGCGTAGTTGATTATGACGAATTATTAACTAATCATCGTCGAGAAGCAACTTACTACAGTACGTTTTCCCTAGCAGTAGGGGTAGGGCCTTCTTTAGCGGCGCTTATTCTACCATTGATCTTTGAACGCTATGGATATACAGCGACTAATCCTCTAGGCGTGCGGGTGGCTTTCTTGATAACAGGCTTGTTGGCTATGCTTGGCGGATTGGCATTTATCGGTTATCGCTTAGGTGATACTCCGGAAGAAACTCAACGTCTTCTAGGTTTGAAAAGTTCGAGCGAATGAAACAAAAATGCGATCGCACTAAGTTGTAATTTTAACTAACAGGGGAGCAGGGGAGATCGCAGAGATAAGAAAGAAAGAGATAATTTTTTTGAATCATTATGGTTGCTACAAATGGAATTGTCTGCATTCTTTATTGATACAGAGGCGAAATTTCGCTTTTCTACAATCCAAAATCCAAAATGGGATAAGACGGCTGCATTGACAAAAATCTATAATAAAAGATTGGAACACTCGTGTATCATTGTCCTAAAATCCTGATGACCACTTCTAATCGCCGCTATCACATCACTACATTCGGATGCCAGATGAACAAAGCCGACTCGGAGCGGATGGCTGGTATTTTAGAAGATATGGGCTTTAAGTGGTCAGAAGACCCGAATGAAGCAGACTTAATTCTCTACAATACTTGTACTATTCGGGATAATGCCGAGCAGAAAGTTTATTCCTACTTGGGGAGACAGGCAAAGCGGAAACAAGAACAGCCTGGTTTAACTCTAGTAGTTGCTGGTTGCGTCGCCCAGCAAGAAGGAGAAGCAATCCTGCGCCGAGTGCCAGAATTGGATCTAGTGATGGGACCACAACACGCTAACCGCCTACAAGATTTGCTCGAACAGGTATTTGATGGTAATCAAGTGGTGGCGACAGAACTAATTCATATTGTGGAGGATATTACTAAACCCCGCCGCGATAGCACTGTGACAGCTTGGGTAAACGTTATATACGGTTGTAACGAGCGTTGCACTTACTGTGTTGTTCCCAATGTGCGAGGCGAGGAACAATCCCGCACAAAAGAAGCAATTCGCGTTGAGATGGAAGAACTGGGAAGGCTGGGATATAAGGAAATAACGTTACTCGGTCAAAATATCGATGCCTACGGGCGAGATTTACCAGGCTCAACACCAGAGGGAAGGCATCAGAACACGCTCACCGATTTACTTTACTACGTCCATGACGTGCCGGGGATTGAACGGCTGCGGTTTGCTACAAGTCACCCACGTTACTTTACAGAACGTTTGATTCGTGCTTGTGCCGAGTTGCCCAAGGTATGCGAACATTTTCACATTCCCTTTCAGTCTGGGGATAATGAGGTGCTAAAACGCATGGCACGGGGGTACACTCATGAGAAATATCGCCGGATTATTGATACGATTCGGCAGTATATGCCGGATGCGTCGATTAGTGCCGATGCAATTGTCGGTTTTCCTGGGGAAACAGAAGCACAGTTTGAAAATACGTTGCGGCTAGTTGAAGACATTGGTTTCGATCTTCTCAATACCGCTGCTTATTCGCCTCGTCCGGGAACACCAGCAGCGTTGTGGGAAAATCAATTGAGTGAGGAAGTTAAAAGCGATCGCTTGCAACGATTGAATCACTTAGTTAATACTAAAGCCGCAGAGCGATCGCAGCGTTATTTAAATCGCCTCGAAGAAGTGTTAGTTGAAGATCAAAATTCCAAAAACCCCGAACAGGTGATGGGAAGAACGCGCGGCAACCGCCTCACCTTTTTTAATGGTAATATCACTCAACTAAAAGGTCAGTTAGTAAAAGTTAAAATCTCAGAGGTTCGGCCTTTTAGTTTAACAGGTGAGCCAATAGAAGCGCTTGAGAAGGTGCTGGTATAAATCTAGCAGACTAAGCAGCTGGTTTAGTGTACATTTGTACATATAATACCAGCTATGGCATATGAATGGGATAACAATAAAGCTAAATCCAATCTTCAAAAACACGGGATTGATTTCGCCGATGTAATTTCCGTCTTTACCGACGATGCATCTGTGACTATTATGGACGATGGCTCTGATGAAGAGCGGTTTGTCACTATTGGTATGGATGCGTTTGGGCGAATTCTGGTTGTGGTTTACACTTGGCGGGAAGAAAATATCCGCATTATCTCAGCACGCAAAGCAACTCGACATGAACGCAGGCAATACAAGGGCTAAACAATGAAACAAGAGTATGATTTCAGCCAAGGTAAGCGGGGTGCAATTGACAAGACACCTCCTGGTAAAACGCGCATTACTATTCGTCTTGATGATGACATCATAGAGTGGTTCCGAGAGCAAGTACACGCTATGGGTGGTGGCAATTATCAAACGTTAATTAATAACGCACTGCGAGATCATGTTCAGCAGCGTCAAGAACCCTTAGAAGAAACCCTGCGCCGTGTATTGCGTGAAGAGTTGCAAAAGCTTACTTGAGAGCAACTGAAGCTGATGTTCGGGGGGCGATCGCAACATCATCATGCTTTAATGGATAAGCCTCAACCGCCCAACTGCTAAAACCGTGAAGCGACATCCAATTAAGCGCAAATTTATCGTCTTGATGTCAGTCTTTGGTTTATTGAGTGTAGCCAGTGTGGGCTATCTCAATTTCAACTCCAGGGCATCTCAGCAGACTCCTACGACGGCTAAAACTATTCCTCTAGTCACACCTGCTGGTTTCCCTCGCCTGTCACCTCTACCCCAACCTCAAGAAACGTGGGAATGCTCGGTTATTGTTGTTGGTGGTTCATTGGGAGGAGTGGCGGCGGCATCCCATGCGATGCAATCTGGGGCTAAGACTTGCTTGATTGAACTTAGCCCTTGGTTGGGAGGGCAAATTAGTTCTCAAGGAGTATCAGCAGTAGATGAATCGTTGGCGATGCGGGCTAAGCAAAATTTTTCTTCGAGTTGGAGTAATTTCAAACAGTTAATTAAACAGCAACCTGTAGATATTTCTGCTGGGGCTAATACTTTTTTACAGGTAAAAGATATCAATAGCTGTTGGGTTGGAACGCTCTGCTTTCCCCCCAAGGCAGGAGCAGCAGCAGCAGAAAAACTGCTACAATCTTCATCTAAAAAGGCTCCTGGCAGTCGTTGGGGAACTGCGATCGCTTTTAAAGGAGCCGAATTTGACAGCACGGGTAAGCGCATCACAGGTATCTATGCAGTACGCAGAATACCACGCGATCGCAACTACGTTCCCAAAGGGAGACTTTCACAAGAATTGACGAGCTGGTATTCGTGGAATAGCGATCGCATATTTGAAAAAATACCGATACGTCTAGTTGCTCCACCAAACAAAAAAGTGATCGTCATCGACGCTACTGATACCGGAGAACTGGTAGGATGGGCAGGTATCCCCTATCGCTTGGGTTCGGAATCTCGTGTTACTACAGGTGAACTTCATGCTTCCCCTAAAGACAACCCCGAATGCACCCAAGCGTTTACTTTTCCCTTTGTATTAGCTATTCAAGATGATGGCGGTTCCAGCCGCAAGCAACTAGCTAGCATTCAGCCCGGAATTTCTAGGGCTGAACATCGACGGGAATACTCCTTAGAAGGATTTCCCATGTTTGCGGGTAGAAGCTTTTTCAATTACCGCCGCCTCGTTAGCCTCACTCGTAACAATCCTTTTGTTGCAACTCCTTCAGTTGGAGATATGACGCTTGTCAATTGGAACCGGGGGAATGATTGGCGTTGGATGAATCCACCTCTAATTCTGACAGAGAAACTGCTTGCCGAATCAAGGCAACGTCAGAACTGGATGGGGGGAATTTCCTTGAACACACTCAAGGATGCAGAAAATCATGCGCTGTTGTTTTCGCAATGGCTGATGGAAACCCAAGCCAAAAAGAGCTTACCCTTAGCACATTTATCCGGGGCTAATTCGCCTATGGGTACGGCTTCGGGGTTGAGTATGATGCCTTATATCCGGGAAGGAAGAAGAATTTTGGGACGAATTGCTTATGGGCAGAATCAGTTTATGATGCGGGAAGCAGATTTGCGAACTGATGTATCCGGTGGGCGAAATTTTAGCAAAACGGCTGTAGCTTTGACTCACTATGACATCGATTTACATGGGTGTAGCGATCGCAACTGGAAACCCTCAAATGAAGCTACTAGCGCACCTGCAAGAGAGTTTGTAATTCGACCGACTTTTATTCCTTTGGAAAGTTTGATTCCGCAGCAGATTGATAATCTACTAATTGGTGGTAAAAGCATCGCCGTCACTCACATCGTCAATTCGGTTACTCGCATCCACTACAGCGAGTGGGGTATCGGCGCGGCGGCGGGTGCAACTGCTGGCTGGCTGCAAACACAACCTAATGTGACTCCGGCTGAGATTGTACCGCAAAAATTGATGCCACGATTGCAACAAAACTTGAAAAAACAGGGGTTGCGTCTTTCTTGGTAAGTGATATTACACCTCTTTCCGCCTCCGGCGATTAGGGGAGAGATTTAGGAAGGAGAGGTTCTAGCTCCCTGTAAAGAGCGAAAAGGATCTAAGATCCATATTCTAGTCTCAGTTCTTGCCAGGGTGGGAAACGCTTATGTCTTTCGTTGGTCTACACATTCACAGTGATTATAGTTTACTTGACGGTGCGAGTCAGTTACCACAATTAGTAGACAGAGCGATTGAATTAGGGATGAAGGCGATTGCTCTTACCGATCACGGGGTAATGTATGGTGCGATCGAGTTAATTAAAACCTGTCGCGGCAAAAATATCAAGCCGATTATCGGCAATGAAATGTATGTGATGAACGGCGATATTGAAAAGAAAGAGCGCCGGAGAATTAAAAAATATCATCAAGTTGTTTTAGCTAAAAATACCAAAGGTTATAAAAATTTAGTTAAATTAACAACTATTTCTCACCTCAAAGGTTTTCAAGGATCGGGAATATTTGCTCGTCCTTGTATTAATAAAGAATTACTCGCTCAGTACCACGAGGGATTAATTGTTACTAGTGCTTGTTTAGGTGGAGAAATTCCCCAAGCAATTTTGGCAGGTAGACTCGATGTTGCTCGTAAAGTTGCTCAAGAGTACAAAGACATATTTGGCGATGATTATTATTTAGAAATCCAGGATCACGGCTCTCCTGAAGACAGAATTGTTAATGTTGAAATTATCAAAATTGCCAAAGAATTAGAAATTAAATTTATTGCTACTAATGATTCACATTATATTTCTTGTTACGATGTTGAAGCTCACGACGCATTGTTATGCATTCAAACAAAGAAGCTGATTATTGAAGATAATCGGATGCGTTACAGCGGTACGGAATATCTCAAATCTGCTGAAGAGATGGCGCAGCTATTTCGAGATCATTTACCAGATGAAGTGATACAGGAAGCGATCGCTACCACCCAAGAAGTAGCAGACAAAGTTGAGCCATACAACAACATCTTGGGTGAACCTCGTATTCCCAATTATCCAGTTCCCGCCGGACACAATGCTGATACATATCTAGAACAAGTAGCTTGGGAAGGACTATTACAACGCCTCAATCGTAAAAATATTACCGAAATTGAGCCAACTTATAAAGAACGCTTGGAATATGAGTTGAAAATGATGCAGCAGATGGGATTTTCAACTTACTTTTTAGTAGTTTGGGATTACATCAAATATGCTAGAGATAATAACATTCCAGTTGGACCTGGTAGAGGTTCAGCAGCGGGTTCTTTGGTTGCATACTCTTTAAAAATTACCAACATAGATCCAGTTCATCACGGATTACTATTTGAGCGATTTTTGAATCCAGAGCGTAAATCAATGCCTGATATTGATACGGATTTCTGCATTGAAAAACGAGACGATGTAATTGAATATGTTACTCGTAAATATGGAGAAGATCGCGTTGCTCAAATTATCACTTTTAACCGCCTGACATCCAAGGCTGTATTAAAAGACGTTGCGAGAGTATTAAACATTTCTTATGGTGAAGCCGATCGCATGGCAAAATTAATTCCCGTTGTGCGCGGTAAACCTACTAAACTGAAGGTGATGATTTCACAAGAAACTCCATCACCAGAGTTTAAAGAAAAATACGACAATGAACCATCAGTGCGCCACTGGATTAATATGGCGATGCGGATTGAAGGAACAAACAAAACTTTTGGCGTTCATGCTGCAGGCGTGGTAATTTCAGCAGAACCACTGGATGAAATTGTACCTTTACAAAAGAATAATGATGGTTCTGTAATTACCCAGTATTTTATGGAAGACATAGAATCAATGGGTTTATTGAAAATGGACTTTTTGGGATTGAGAAATCTCACTTTGATCCAAAAGACAGTCGATCTAATTAAGCAAAATAAAAATGAAGTTATCGATCCTGATAAAGTCACCCAGGAAGAAAGAAAAGCACAGAAAATTTTAGCTAAAAGTGACTTTAAAAAACTGCCTGAAGATGTGGAAAAAACCTATAACCTTTTAGCAGCAGGCGATCTAGAGGGTATATTTCAGTTAGAATCATCGGGAATGCGTCAGATCGTTAGAGATTTAAAACCTTCCTGTATTGAAGATATTTCCTCAATTCTGGCTTTGTATCGACCGGGACCATTAGATGCAGGTTTGATTCCTCTATTTATTAACCGCAAGCATGGACGGGAAGAAATTAAATACGAACATTCATTGCTTGAGTCAATTTTAAATGAAACATATGCTGTTTTAGTATATCAAGAACAAATCATGAAAATGGCTCAGGATATGGCTGGATATTCCTTGGGACAGGCAGATTTGTTAAGAAGAGCAATGGGTAAAAAGAAAGCTTCTGAGATGCAAAAACATCGAGAAACTTTTGTAGATGGAGCCGCTAAAAATGGAGTGAAAAAGCAAATAGCAGAAGGTCTATTTGACCAAATGGTGAAGTTCGCAGAGTACTGTTTTAATAAATCCCATTCAACAGCTTATGGATATGTAACTTATCAAACTGCATATTTGAAGGCAAATTATCCGGTTGAATACATGGCGGCGCTGTTAACAGCTAACAGTGGTGATACGGATAAAATGCAGAAATATATTTCTACCTGTATGAGTATGGACATACAGATAGAACCACCAGATATTAATCGCTCAGGTGTGGACTTTACACCTTTAGAAAGAAATATTTTGTTTGGATTATCAGCAGTTAAAAATGTGGGACAAGGAGCGATCGCTTGTATTTTAGCAGCACGAGAATCAGGAGGCTCGTTTGAATCCTTAGCCGATTTGTGCGATCGCGTCGATTTACGTGCAGTTAACAACCGTGCTTTAGAAGCTTTAATTTATTGCGGTGCTTTTGATAAGATTGAACTCAACCGCCACCAGTTAATTAAAGATTTAGAACTTGTATATGACTGGGCGCAATCCCGTGCTAGAGATCGAGAAAGCGGTCAATTAAGTTTATTAGACTGGGGTGGAATGACAACCAGTAATTCAAATAATAGCTTTGACTCTGCCCCCAAAGCTGCAACGGTAGATGATTTCCCTCAATCAGAAAAATTGCGCAAAGAAAAAGAATTGCTGGGTTTCTATGTATCAGATCATCCGCTCAAAGCAGTACGACAAGCAGCGCAAATCATGGCTCCAATTAACTTAAGCGATTTGGGTGATCGCAGTGAAGATACGTTGCTAAGTGCCATCGTGATGCTGACAAGTATTAAGCCAGTGACGACGAAAAAAGGCGATCGCATGGCAATTATCACAATTGAAGACTTGACAGGACAAACAGAAGCTGTCGTCTTTCCCAAAGCCTACGAACGCATCGGAAATCTATTAGTAGAAGATACACGAATGATCGTATGGGGCAAAGTAGATCGACGCGACGAGCAAAAACTTCAACTAATCATTGAAGACGCGGAAGCAGTTGAAAACGTGCAAATGGTAATGGTGGAACTAACGCCTCAGCAAGCAGGGATGATTGAAGAACAACATCGCCTCGGAACCATTCTGCAAGAACAGATAGGCGATAAAGAAAAAGCTAAAATTCCCGTGTTTGGAATTGTCACAGCTGCAAATCGCCGTCAGCTTGTCCGCTTCGGTCGTCAATATTGGGTGCAAGATGGTAAAACAGCAGTAGAAGCACTTAAGTCTGCCAAATTTCCCGCTCATGTGCAACCCTTGGTGAGTCAGTCGTGAGTCCCTAATAGCTTACCAGCTCCAGTAGGGTGGGCAATGCCCACCCTACTACTCATCCAAAATCTATGGCTCCAAAATGGTATAAACTGTTTCAGCGAACCCCCAGTTCCAACTGTCCAGAGACATTGATATTAAATGTAAATCGGATGTTGATGTAGTTTTCTGAATAACCAGATGGCAAAGGTGCAAACGGTGCTGCCCGCGAGATAGCGCCCAGCGCTGCCGAGTCAGTTACACTAGAACCAGAAGGTCGCACAACCCGCAGCCCGCGCACTTGACCAGAGCGGCTGACAGCAAAGTAAACTACTGTCCGTCGAGAATTCTGAGTTAGTCCTGGTATCCACTGCTGTCTCACTCGTTGCTGAAGTTGCATCAGGTACGATCCCATATCTACATCACGGCGGGCATCAATGCCCTGTGTACCTCGATTAAAGCGATTGGAATTAGGTAAAGCTGCCTGATAATTACCCTTAGAATCGCGTCCAGATACACTAATTGCGCCGCCCAAGCGGCTTGCTGCTCCAGAAATTCGGGATGGCTGAACTGGAGACGGTATTTTTGCAGTACTCCTGGTAGCCACTCGCTCCGGTGTCGATTTAGGTGGAGTTGGATTCTTACGAGCCTCGATGTTCTCATTCCTAGGCTCAGCCGGGTAACGGGATTGGGGAATTTTTACCTGACCAAGTGCAAGATTTGATTTGGGAATAGTGGGGGAAGCTGTGGTTTTTCGACTTGTGGAGCGCGAGGCACGAGGCGCGAGGCGAGTGGCTAGTTGCTTTTCTCTCTCTGCTATGTTCTGTCTCTGCTCCCTCAGCCTTCCCAGCCTCGTCTGCTCTCTTGCTGGGGTTGTCAATCTAGCAGCAGAAATAGGTTGCTTGGGATTTGCTTTCCCACCCGCAACCGAATCGTTAGTAGCTCGACGCTTAGTTTCTAGGGGTGGTTTCACCTGCTTAGGATTAGGAGGAACTTCTACGAATTCAATCGGAAAGGGTGGGATTTGCGATCGCTTTTGTTCGGGTGCAATTTTCAGCCAGTACGAGTAGCCCAAAAATAAAATCGAGTGCAGGAGAACGGAAGTAACTATCCCAAAGATTAAATCTTCGGGGCGATCTCTCCTGTAGTGCTGGAATTTTTGCTCCAATGTCATGTGATTGTGCCTTTGTTCGACAGCAGATCCAACAGCTTATCTACTCAGTGTAGGGTGATAACAGATTTAGTTGATTTTCTCCCTGCTGCTTCTCATTCTGTATATATAGAACCCATTTGATATCTATGCCTAAGCTAACCGCTTGAGCATGAGTCGGATAAAACAGAGATTGAGCTTGGCAGTCCCATGACCCAGTGTTCGCTTCTTCGTTCTTGACTCTTCTCTTACATCGTTCCATCCAAGCATTCGAGCGTTCAATCACCCAACAAGTTGCGACCGGGACAAACCCTGTTTTGCCTTGGGCGGCTTTTTCGGCTAACGCGAGCTTGGGTGCCAGTTGGAATCGGAGCTTGGTCATCCTCTGAGGGTAAAGTATTTGCAGGGCAGTTGAGATCTTGTCAGGGTCATAGCCGCGACCCTGGCAGAATCGTAATCTTTGAGATGTTTACAGGCCCCGCACGAAAATAGTTTAAGTTCTGGCTCAATAGTTCAATCAAGCCACTGTCATCACTCACACTGGCAGGAGTGCAGTGGGTGAAGAATGGTAGACCAACAGTATCTACTGCCAAGTGTCGTTTGATGCCATTGCTACACTTGTAATGACAGAACCCTTTAGACTCCACACCCGCATTGCAGGTATTCTTGACTGCAAGCGAAGTCAACGATCGGTAGGGTTGTCCACTTTGGTTTTTTTGCCCCGGAGCGCACTTCCCATGCAACGTCGTCATCATCTGCTCTATCACTCCCGCTTCTCGCGGGGCTTGTAGTGCCAAAACAGCGTCCTACAAGGGCGGTAAGTCTTTGGGTAAATCGCACCAGTTACACCCGTTCTTGAGTTGATAAAAGATGCCATCTAAGATTTGTCGCTTTGTCCACTTCGGCGGAGGAGTTTGCTTCTTCTGGGGCAACAGTAGTTTAATGGTTTCCCACTCTTTGTCGCTTAAGCTGCTGGAGTAGGGCATTTATTTGTCATCTTACCCTCTCTCCCAACATCCCAAATGCGTTCTATATGAGTTGTTAGCTCAAGCCTCTTCAAGCTGTGGTAGTCCATTCAAACTTAATGAAGCAATTGAGATTTTTGCCCACTGTGGCGTAGCTGCCGATCTCGAAAAGTATGCTTCGCAAGAGTGCGATCGCTTTATTTACGCTTGCCAGCTAATCAAAGAGCAGAACAAGAGCTACGAGCAAGTTGCAGCATATTTTGGAGTCGGCGGCGATTTCTTGGGGAGCGATCGCACGGGCGATGACATTGAAGCATCAATAGAGTCAGCAGCTTCAAACCTGGATATTAGTAGTAACGGGCATTGTTAGCGAAGTAATGCGCTCCAAGGCTAAAGCAGATGCCAGTGCCGCTGCTTCAATGTATCTTCAGCACTTGTCCAATAATGTTTGGTTCAGCCGAGTTTCAATCTTCTTGGCATCAGATGGAATCGGCTCTAAAGGCTAAAGTAATGGGAAAGTCACAGCAAAGGGCGAAACAAATACTTGGGGAGATCAGAGCGATACCGCCCTCAACATCGCCCTTGAACGCCTTGCCCGAAGCCTCAAACAATGGCTCATCGACCAGTTAGAATCTCAATTAGCGACTGAGCGCCGCACAATCAATATTCGGATTGAGCAGGAATCTGACCATAAAGCGCAACACAAAGCAGCCCAATTACTCAAAGCAAATATTTACTGGAATCAAAGCGGGGAGAGGCGCTTGCAGCTAGTAGAACGCCAAAGAGAAGATACCCGCAGGTGGTTGATGTCGCTGTTTACCATGCTGAAGCGAAACGCCAACACTTGGATATTCTTCATTGGTTGGACTACCTCTATGGTTGCCTGGGATTGGGTTGGCGGACTGAATACTCCAGTAGGTGTTACTTGTCATACCCGCGCCAGCCTTTGTTATTCACTTGAGGGGGCGACAAGCAGGATGAAAGCAAGGTAGGCTCATAGGTTCCAGCCGCAGACCCTCTTGAAAAAATAGAGAGACTTAGGGGGCTTATTGACAATAAACTATCGGTGGAGAAAATAATAGCCGCACAGGAGCAG
>DATNQH010000398.1:0-2408 GCA_036704105.1 Leptolyngbyaceae cyanobacterium
TTATTTCCTTCTATTGTGTGGTTCCAGTTACTCAAACATATCCAAAGCAGTGCGGGTATCGCTGCACAGTATAGGTTTGAAATTGTTCTCAAACCATTGCCTGATTGGGCTTATTGAGAAAGGTGCAAGATCTCAGTTAATACCCAATAGTGTTTGATAAATTTGTCTTTTTTAGCAAAAATATGCTATATCTAACATCCCCATAGATAGAGCAGTTGGCGCTAAAAGATTGGTTAAAATTTGTTAATAAAAAGTTAATAATTATAGCTAAGTAGAATGTCAACTGCTTTAATTACAGGCGCATCGGCTGGTATAGGTGCTGTTTTTGCTCAACAGTTAGCTGCGCGTCAGACAAATCTTGTTTTAGTGGCTCGTTCAGAAGATAAACTCCAACAGCTAGCAACTCAGTTGCAGGAGCAACACAATATTCAAATAGAAGTTATAGTTCAAGATTTGACTGCGCCAGATGCTCCTAAAAATATATTTGAAACAGTTTCCCAAAAGGGGATAACGATTGACTTGTTGATTAATAATGCTGGTTTTGGCGATTATGGTGATTTTGCCGAATTAGACGGAGAGCGGCAAGTTAAGATAATACAGTTGAATATCTTGGCGCTAGTAGATTTAACCCACAAATTTTTACCAGGAATGCGGCAGCGACGCTCTGGGAGTATCGTCAATATGTCCTCAACCGCAGCGTTTCAAGCGATGCCTTACTTTTCTGTCTATGCTGCTAGCAAAGCTTTTGTCTTGAGTTTTAGCGAAGCATTGTGGGCAGAGAACCGTAGTTATGGGGTGAAGGTTTTAGCAGTTTGTCCTGGCCCTACTGATACGAAATTTTTCCAAGACGCTAAGTTTCCGCCAATTTTAGCAAATACTGCAGCACAGAATTACATCTCCGCAGAATTGGTGGTGCGCGAAACTCTCCAAGCATTAGAACAGAATCATCCTAGCGTTGTCCCTGGAATCAAGAACCAAATACAGGTAAACATACCCCGGTTTTTGCCACGAGAAGCTTTACTTAGTATTGTGGCAAATCTGTTCAGGACAGGAAGGAGCTAAGGGCTAGGGGATTTCCCCCATGAGCGGCTGCTGAAAGGATTTTCAAGGCAGTCCTTTGAGTGGCTTTGGCGCTGTTATTAGAAGTGCCGTCGGTTTGAAGCAACGGGCGTTCCGTTGAAGTACGTGGCGTAATTTTGGATTGACTTTTCTCCTTGTCGCCTTGTCGTCTTGTTGCCTTGTCCCCCTTACTGCCCTTGTCGAATTGGGGTTGCAAGCGGTAGCCGATACCATGCACAGTTTCAATTAAATTCCCAGAGGCTCCTGCTGCTTTTAGTTTCTGCCTTAATCCTTTGATATGGGTGCGAACAGCTTCTTCACCAGGGGCATCTTCATAAGACCAAAGGTGATCTAGAATCATGCCGCAGCTAAACACCTGACGATTATTTCGCAAGAAAAGTTCTAAGAGTGCGTATTCTTTTGGAGTTAATGCGAGAATTTTTGTATTATAAGTTACTTGACAACTGCTAGGGTCAAGTCGTAATTTTCCCCACTCTAGTACAGGTTTGGAGATGATGTTACCCCGACGTAGGAGCGCTCGGACGCGGGCAACTAACTCCTCTGTATCAAAAGGTTTAACTACGTAGTCGTCTGCGCCTGCATCTAACCCTACCGCTTTATCATGACTGCGATCGCATCCTGTCAACAACAAAATCGGCATTTGCCAGTCATTAGCTCGCAGCCGCCGACAAAGACTAATGCCATCCAGTTTAGGTAGCATTACATCTAGAATAATTAAGTCATAGTTGAAAGTTTCAATTAAGTTCCAACCTGCCTCACCATCCGTAGCAACTTCAACTACGTAGTTTTGGCTGTTGAGGACGGCTGTTAGTGCTTCGATAATAAATTCATCATCCTCTACAACTAAAATTTTCATTTTGAAAGCTTGTCTAAGGTAACGGTAGGTTAACCAGTGAAAAAGCTTAAAAACAATGCATATACTTTCAATACCGATCTTAAATGAAGTATTCCAGAAGGGTTTACCTAAATTTACAAATATCAAATTTAATTAACAAATTTAAAAATAAAAGAACCCTATAAGGCTTAACTTCGTTGCTATGGGAAAAAGCGATCGCCTTCCTCAAAAATGGATAATTATATGAGTGCAAGCGCAGCCAAAGTAATACGACGGCTTCCTAGACTCTTACTCGCTCAGGTTGATAAATTTGGTGCGGCTGGATATCCTGAGATCGCTTCATTGCTCTAGTACTTGAGGGGGCGACAAGCAGGATGAAAGCAAGGTAGGCTCATAGGTTCCAGCCGCAGACCCTCTTGAAAAAATAGAGAGACTTAGGGGGCTTATTGACAATAAACTATCGGTGGAGAAAATAATAGCCGCACAGGAGCAG
>DATNQH010000399.1:0-2908 GCA_036704105.1 Leptolyngbyaceae cyanobacterium
ATCCATATGGCTTGCGAGGACAAATTCGACCGCCTCTGGCCCCACCATATAAACAGTTGGTCTACCAATAATGTGGGTTTTGAAAATCGAACCGTGCTTTTGATAGCGCTTTTCGACAAACTTGGGGTCAAACACAAATTCTAGTGTCTCCCCAAGCAGTGGTAAACCCATTTGTCCAGGCGGAAGTCGATCGCGCATGAATCACTTTAACCCAAGTTTAAATCCGTTACTGCACCGAGACTGCTTGAGGATACCAACTTAGCATATTTTGCCAATACTCCAGTAGTATAACGGGGTTGGGGTGGTTTCCATTGAGTGCGGCGGCGCGTTAATTCTTCATCCGATACGTGCAGGTGCAGAGATCGCGCAGAGGCATCAATTGTAATCGTATCGCCTTCTTCAACTAAAGCGATCGCGCCTCCAACTGCTGCTTCTGGAGCCACATGACCGACTACCATTCCGTATGTTCCACCTGAAAAGCGCCCATCAGTAATCAATCCTACACTGTCACCCAAGCCAGCACCAATAATTGCCGACGTGGGAGCCAGCATTTCCCGCATTCCCGGCCCTCCTTTTGGTCCTTCGTAGCGGACGACAATTACATCACCTGCCTTTATTTGATGTGCCAAAATTGCTTGCAAACAAGCTTCTTCTGATTCAAATACTCGTGCGGGCCCAGTAATTTTCGGCTGTTTTACCCCGGTAATCTTAGCCACTGCTCCTTCTGTTGCCAAGTTACCTCTGAGAATGGCTAAATGTCCTTGGGCATACAAGGGCTTATTCCAGGGACGAATTACCGCTTGGTCTGGGCTAGGTTCATCTGGGACATCTGCCAAGACTTCTGCAACTGTTTTACCTGTTATCGTCAGGGCATCGCCATGTAATAAATTATGCACTAACAGCATTTTCATTACTTGAGGAATGCCACCAGCTTTGTGCAAATCTGTAGCGACATATTGCCCACTGGGTTTAAGGTCGCATAAAACCGGGATGCGGGCGCGGATGATTTCAAAGTCATCGAGGGTTAACTCAACACCAATAGAATGAGCGATCGCTAATAAATGCAAGACTGCATTAGTAGATCCCCCAATTGCCATAATTACCGAGATTGCATTTTCAAACGCCATGCGAGTGAGAATTTGACGCGGTAGTAAAGAATTGCGAATCGCATCGACTAGCACAAAGGCTGATTTTTCTGCACTATCGGCTTTTTCGGCATCTTCTGCTGCCATTGTCGAGGAATAGGGCAAGCTCATGCCCATTGCTTCAAAAGCAGAAGACATGGTGTTAGCTGTATACATTCCACCGCAGGAACCAGCTCCAGGGCAAGCTCTGCGTTCTACTTCCAGTAGTTCTTGTTCGTCGATTTTCCCGGCACTGTATTGTCCTACTGCTTCAAAAGAACTGACAACAGTTAAATCCTTGCCATTGTAGTGGCCGGGTTTAATCGTACCACCGTAGACGAAAATTGCCGGAATATTCATCCGGGCGATCGCGATCATTGCCCCTGGCATATTCTTATCACAGCCGCCGATCGCTAACACAGCATCCATACTTTGCCCGTTACAGGCTGTTTCAATCGAATCTGCAATCACTTCCCGGGACACCAGGGAGTATTTCATCCCTTCGGTTCCCATTGATATTCCATCGCTGATAGTGATTGTGCCGAACATTTGCGGCATTGCCCCAGCATTGCGAATTCCAGCTTCTGCGCGTTCCGCCAGGGCATTGATCCCCATATTACAGGGGGTAATGGTGCTGTAACCATTGGCGAGTCCCACAATCGCTTTAGTGAAATCAGAGTCGCCAAAACCAACAGCTCGTAGCATAGCTCGGTTAGGCGATCGCTGTACGCCTTGCGTCACAAAGGAGCTTCTCTTATTGTCCGGCATCTTACTTTCTTTGGGAAAACTAAGGATAGGCAGATTATGATTGTCGCAAAAAAGTCAACTAAAGGCTGAAATATGAAGGATCAAGTATGAAGTTTTTAACACTAACCTGTCGTCAGGGCAAGGCAGATCGTATTATCCTTACTTAGACACTACCTCAAAACCCTGCAAAGTAGGTAGCAAAACCTGCTTCAGGTACAGGCAGAATGCCTTACTATAAGTGATCAAATAATTTTGACATAGTGCCTTAGTCCTACGTGTAGGCTTGTTCTTTGGAGGTGTAGTTTTTGCTTAACAGGCTTTGTCTAGTTGCTTGCCAGTCAACAGAATTGACTTGACTACATTACCCAATGCTATACTGCTTTCGGGATCGTGACTTGAATCATGAACATACACGACTTTAGTCATACGCGCTTTTTATCTGAGCAAATAGTAGGCGATCGCAACTGTTAAAGCAGTTAAGGGCAAGCCAAAGCGCAAATGTTCCCAAAAATTTAATCTCAACCCTTGTTTAGCTACCACTTCAGCTACAATCAAATTTGCTACCGACCCCAACAAAGTCAGATTTCCGGCTAAAGTTGACCCTGCTGCCAATAATAGCCACCCTTGCGTATTAGTTTGCGGTATCAGTGGTTTTAACACCAGCACTGCTGGCACGTTGGAAATTAAGTTTGATAGCAAAACTGTCACGCTCAACAGTCCAAAAGAACTATTAACCATTACTGTAAATGGTTGGATCAGTTGGAGTTTCTCGACACTTTCAGTTAAAATAAATAGTCCTGAAAACAGCAGCAATAAATCCCATTCCACCGCTCGTAAAATTCGCTCTGGCTTCAACCTGCGAGTGATTAATAACAAGCCAGCCGCCACAAAAGCAGATTGGGAGCATCCCACTCTGGCAGATATGCTACTTCTGGCAGAATATAGAGGAAGACTTAAGTCCCCCGCCTGAACCATGACACCTGAGAAACAAGAGCGTCTACAAGCCTGCTTGCAAGAACTGGCTGCTCTCCTCTACG
>DATNQH010000400.1:0-9515 GCA_036704105.1 Leptolyngbyaceae cyanobacterium
GTTGGTTCAATCCGAGCGTAGAACAGACCGCGAATTCTCACATCCACAGCTTTCTTCGCTCCTAAATCTGTATCAGAAGGCTGAATACTCTGGAACGTACCTGCAATTTCCCCTGTGTTGTTATCAACTTTAGCAATTTGGAAGGAAATTTCACCTTTACCAATATCAGCACTCTTGATGTTAGTTTTGGTAAGTTCTTCACTATCAGCTTGACCGGGAAGCGCCACCGCATTGTCATAGCCTGTTACCACACCGCGTCCTTTGGGATCGAGGAAAGCAGCACCGCGATAGGAGGGAACTCTAAAAGAACCTTCAAAATCTGTGGAAGTGTTGATACTTGTCAAGCCAGGTTGAGACTGAGCTTGTAAGCCTTTGATCGTGAACAAGAAGGGGACTCGCTCACCACCAGGTAACTGAACGGTAATAGCTTGGAAATCTAAACCATCTTCTTCCTTGAAGGTCAAGCTGCGATCGCCGTTTACTATCAGTTTGCCTTGAACTTGGTCAATGGTAGAAGTGTAGCGAGTCAACAATTTTCCAGCTACATATTCTGCTTCTTGGCGTTTATTAACTGGTTCTTCTTTAACGAAGAAAGTGGTCGGCTCTAAGCATAGTTCAACCATTTTATACGATCCATCGGGATCGATAGCGATTGAACCGCGAGATGTTTCTGCTAGTTGTGGACATTTGTTAGCCAGACCAGTGCCTCTGATCTGTTCATAAGTCATTATATCCTTACCACCACCAGCAGTTGTTGAACCATCACTACAAGCAGTTATAAACCCGATGCACAAAGCTACGAGTGCAACAATTAATGCGCGATACCTCATGAGCAACCTCAATTCTTAACTTCTGTATCTAACCAATAATAATTTTGGCAATTGCAATTGAAAATCGGGCGAATATTAGCTTCCATTACCAAGAGTATAGTTTTTTGTTGGATAGACAAATGTGGACAATTGCCTATAGTGCAGTTTATGTAAGGTTTGAAGCCCTACTAGATTAAAACACTATTCAACCCCTGAAATTTAGCTCATACAGAATGATTCAACCCAGATCCCAATACAGAATTTTACACGGCGATGTCGCCTTTACAACGTACTTTTATTGGGGAGTGAGGATTTAGGAGGGGACGAGCGGACGAGGGAACGAGGGGAAAAGAGCGAAAACTTGTCACTCACCTCTTATCGCTCATTACTGTTAAATTTAAACTGTTTAAATTTATAGGCAGTTGTGGCGGGAATATAGGCATGATGCAGCCAGGACAATTAGAGTTTGAGTTACAAAGTATTGCCACTGCTGTCCGTGCTTTGGCTGGGAGTTACCAGAAAGACACTCAGGCTATTTTGGCATTACTGCGGCAGTTAGAGCAATTGCATCGAGAAATCCGGGATGGAATATTTCAAGCGTCTTTACCAAGTAACCGTCAAGCTTTGTATGCGTTACTCAAAGACATTGAAAGCGAGGGTGGCTGGCCTTACATTGAGCGGATGAGGTTGCAATCCTTTTTAGCCAACTTCAATTCACAGATGGATGGAGGTGCAACTGCACCTATAAATGATGGAAACGCTGTCAGTGATGCCGACCTCCAATCGGCAAAAGATTAATCCACAACAGCCCTACTAGTTGAAGATCGCTTTGATAGGGAATTTTGATCGATACTGGAATAAGAAGCCAAAAAGCAGAACACAGCGATGGAAATTAGAGCGACTAATACGCCACTTTTAGACTGGGCTGGGGATGGTCTTGCCCTAGGTTTTTTTGAAGACGCGGTAGAGTTAACAGGTGAGCTAGCTGGGCTGAATGAAAAGTTGGCTGGTGTTTTAAACGAAGTAATTGCTGAGACAGAATTTAAGGGTAAAGAAGGTAGCAGTATTGTCACCAGAGTGGGCGGTGGTAAACCCGTCCGTAAGGTGATGTTATTCGGTTTGGGTAAACCGGATAAATTAAAGTTGGACTCTTGGCGGCGATTAGCTGCGGCTGTGGCGCGGTTAGCCAAAAAGGAAAAGTGCAAAACTTTGGGAATCAGCTTGCCAGTTTGGAACAATGACCCAGCAGCAACGGCTGGGGCAATTGCTGAAGGAGTTCAACTGGCTTTGTTCCAAGACAATCGTTTTAAGTCAGAACCAGAAGAAAAACCCCCAGAGGTAGAACGAGTAGATTTATTAGGATTGGGCGAACAAGAGAGTGCGATCGCTCGTGCTAATCAAATCAGTTCTGGCGTAATCTTGGCACGGGAACTTGTATCCGCTCCTGCCAATATTGTCAACCCTGTGACAATGGCTGAAAAAGCAGAAGAGATCGCCTCCCAACACGGTCTACAAGTGAAAATCCTAGAGCGTGAAGAGTGCGAACAATTGGGCATGGGGGCATTTTTAGGTGTTGCTCAAGCTTCTGAGTTACCTCCCAAATTTATTCACCTGACTTATAAGCCAGAAGGGACACCTAGAAAAAAGGTGGCAATTGTTGGTAAAGGCTTAACTTTCGATTCTGGCGGTTTGAATATTAAGGGTGCTGGTAGCGGCATCGAAACGATGAAGATGGACATGGGTGGTGCAGCAGCTACTTTGGGAGCAGCTCTTGCGATTGGACAGTTAAAGCCAGATGTGGAGGTTCATTTCATCAGCGCTGTGACCGAGAACATGATCAGCGGTCGCGCTATGCATCCTGGTGATATTCTTACAGCCTCCAACGGTAAGACGATTGAAGTTAATAACACCGATGCGGAAGGACGTTTAACCCTGGCAGATGCGTTAGTATATACCGAAAAACTCGGTGTAGATGCGATCGTTGACCTAGCTACTCTTACAGGTGCTTGCATCATCGCCCTTGGGGATGAAATTGCTGGTTTGTTGACTCCCGATGATAACTTAGCTACTCAGTTAGAGAAAGCTTCTCAAGCCGCTGGGGAGAAATTTTGGCGCTTGCCTATGGAAGAAAAATATTTTGACGGGCTGAAATCTGGTATTGCCGACATGAAGAATACAGGCCCCCGTCCTGGTGGCTCTATCACTGCGGCTCTGTTCCTGAAGCAATATGTCAAGGAAACACCTTGGGCACACCTCGATATTGCAGGTCCTGTATGGACTGATAAAGAAAATGGCTACAACAGTGCGGGTGCAACTGGGTTTGGTGTCCGGACACTGGTGAATTGGGTGCTTAGCAACGACTAAAAGAAACTAGGAACAGCTAGTTCTCGTTCCCAGACTCAGCCTGGGAACGAGGTAAATTGCGAATTGCGAATTGCTTGGTCACTATTCGGGTTTTTGCTGTTCGCCGTCAATCGCCTTTTTAAGGGTGGGATTATCGAGTACTTCCTTAGCCATATCCATAAATTTGAGGCTGTCAGGATGGATAGTCCGACGCTGCAACATGGGGATTTCTTCCGCATCAGCAGAATTTTGATTAGTTGCCTGTCGGCGGTCTTCTTCTGAGTACATAATTCTAAGTTAAACTCGCCTATTAAAGAATTTTATCGGGTTTTACTGTTCAATCAACTCAATCTTGGCTATCTCAAAGGTAATAAATCAGTGCGCGAGTGACAAGCCCACTCGCGATAGCTTTTGCTTACTGCTGTGGACATTCTTAGTAATAAAGCTTGACTACAATCCGCCTCTAACCGATTTATGAGCGACTTTCCTGATTTTTCGCCGCATGGTTATCAAGTTGAACCAGAGCTAAGGCATAATTCTGCTGGTGGGCGAGTTACTTATCTACCGACTAATAAAAATACTCAGCAATCAGTTGTAATTAAAGAGTTTCAGTTCCCGCGTTCGGGGGCTAGTTGGGCAAATTATGATACTTACCAGCGAAAGATTCAAGTTTTGCAACAACTGAATCATCCCCCTCAACCTTGATTCGTTTGAAAGTTTAACAGGCTTTTGCTTAGTACAGAAATATAAGAAAGATCATTTTAATAGTACTGCAGTACTATTAAACACCAATTGCTGTGTTAACAATTTTAATCTATTTACAAAAACAGGTTATGCCAGCGATTCACCGGGATATTAAGCTTAAGAATATACTGGTTGACGGAGAGAGGGAACTGAACTGCAAGAACCCGATCTGACTGAAGCCGATTTGATATATGCCAATTTATCAGGCGCGCTACCCAATGGAGCTAGATTGACTCACACCACTATGCCTGATGGTTCAATTCACCGATAAATTAATCCGTTGATTCATTGCCTTAATAGTACTTTTGTACTAAAATAATCTTAAAGAATATATATGCCTTCTAGGGTGAAATCAAACCTAAACTCAAATTAGAATTCTTAGCTTTATTGCCAAAGAGTGGCTCATATTTGGTATTTCATACTCCTGTGCGTTCTTTTGTGGCAATAGTAATTGTGAGGCGGTTGAAGGTTAACTGTTAATACTCAGCAGCAAGAAGTGCGATCGCAACTGTTGTATTCATGAATGCAGTTGCAATTGGCTGTTGAGTTAGCTTGCCATATCACTGAACCAGAATATAAAAGTCTTACCTACGGTAGATGCTAAAAGGAAACTGAAATGAATGAGATCGTAACAAATCCTAAAAATGAGCTTTATAAGAAGATTTTAGCAGTACAAAAAGTTCTGGAACCCTTGGAAAAGACTGGGTGGAACGACTTTCAAAAATACAACTACAGTACAGCAGGCGATGTTTTGTTACCAGTTCAAAGAGCTTGCAACGAACAAGGCTTAATCGTTATCGCTGATTGTATTGAATCAAAAATTGAGCCTGGACGTGCCTCAGTAGTTGTTCGCTTGAGTGTGGTTGATACCGAAACAGGCGAATCTTTAAGCGTCACAGCACCAGGATACTCGGAAGACTTCAGTTACAAGGATAATCGACCGAATGGAGATAAGGCAGTTTATAAAGCGATTACTGGTGCGACTAAGTACGCTGTTCGTTCTTGCTTTTGCCTACCATCAGACGACGATCCGGAACATACGCCTCAAAAGTTGAAAATTGTTGCTAAACCAACTGGAAGGTTTGGTGCTAGTAACAAAGTAGATACAGCACTAATTGAACAAACTACTGCTGAATTAAAACGGTTGGGTTGGTCAAGCGATCGCGGACGAATATACTTACAAGATAAATTTGGCAAATCGAGTCGCCAACAATTAACGCAGCAAGAACTACAGCAGTTTTTGATTCATCTGCGTTCTTTACCACTACCAGAAGAACCCCAATCGGTTATCTAATGGGATGCGATCGCAACAATATCCTAAAAATAAAATAACCCTGCTATCCTTTGCTATGCGCGATGAGCGACTAAGCCAGGAGCAGGAAATAAGGATTATTACAATTACACATTCTGAAAAAATCTCTCCTGCACTTGATGCCTAACAAATACTAGTTTAGGCTGAGAAATTTGCCTGTTTGTACCAGTATTGCTGGAGATTGGCTCTGTGCAGGAGAGATTTAGCGCAAAATGTTATGAGGAGCGAGCGTTTGCTATTACCAGATTTAAGGTTAGGGGGAAGTAGCGGGAGATGGAGATTCAGCGGGCGAAGCACCAGGAGAGGGACTTGCACCACCACCTGCACCACCACCTGCACCACCACCTGCACCACCATCGCAGGCTGCTAATAAGCCACTGAATAAGCTAAGTACTAGAGCTAAACCAACTAATTTTTTGTTCATAACTCCTCTTTCACCAATTGCGGTAAGAATGAACCAGCCGCTCCTTGATTACGATACCGCATTTGTTGACTTTTTTTACATCAGTTTAATCGCTGCGGCTAGATTTTGTGACTTGTATACAGCCTGTCCAGGGACTTCTGAGGATTTTGTTTATTTTTGATTTACTTGCAGTCAATAGCTTTAAAAGTAAAGCTTATCCCTTAAGTAATCGCCTCAGTTCCCTAAAATTAAGTTATCTGAGTTATTCAAATACTTACTCAGCCTTTCGAGCCTCCTCCTAAAGATATAGATTTAATTAAGCAAACCTGTATATAAGTGCTGACTCAATACTCTCATCACTAAATAATCAAAAATGGTAAGTACAGCGATTTTCTATTAACAAAGTTGACGAGAAAAACTGCTATGGTAACTAGCAATTAAAATTGGGGTGTTCAACCGCCAGGTATGCAACCAGTCAACAGACGTTTGTAGAGCGGCGATCGCAAGTCAAACCAGAAATTGGGGCGTTATCTAACGTTCAGCTATTAACAAATTTTAGGCTTGTCATTAAGCCAACGCTCGACTGAAGACTGGTAGCTCAAGCTCACTTTATCGGTGAATCATTATGGGTGCTGCTTCTAAATCCACTGTTCCTACTCACAGACCACCAATTACATCAACAACCAAAAGTCAAACTGTAAAGTTCCAAGCTCGTTCGCGATCATTTCCTTTATGGTTGATCCGCTTGTGCTACTTGCAGCACCGCTTTTCTGCGTTTACTTGGTTGTTGGTGGTAACAATGCTAACAGTGTATGGCTGGACAGTATATTTTCAACACAGATGGAATCAAGCTTATAACACGCTAGAAACTTTGCAACAAAACGAGCGGCAGTTGATGAGTACCAATGAAAGACTCAAAGACAAGCTAGCCTTGCAAGCTCAGCAACCAGAAATGGGACTCGTACCACCATTGCCAGAAGAGGCTATTGTCTTGCAGCCAGCAGATGAAAGTTCTGTACCTACTAAAAATTCAATCGAACTGACTAGTAAACTATCTGCCCAAAATCATAAATTAACTAAGATTCCACTGGGCTACTGAAGAAACGAGCGAGGATTTGGATAAAGACTCTCACGTCAGGATAAAGGCTGGATAGAACTTCATACTGCCAATAGCGCCGCACTTCTTACATACTTCACTAAAGACGTAGCACTGCTATGTCTCTACTCATACTTCATACTTTGAAAAATGCCAAGCTCGGTTCCTCCGTCTTCTGGTGTTGACCGCAAACGACGTGCTTCAACTAACACCAGAGATACAAAACATCAGGTAAAACATCGTCGCAAAAAAGGAAATGAACCTCCATCGAAGCGATCAACAGGCTCCTCATTGCCCTTATTTCGGCTAATAATTGTTTGGGGTGTGTTGGTAGCGGCTAGTGTGGGAATGGCTGTCAACTTGTATCGCCTGCAAGTAGTTCAAGCTTCATTTTTACTGAAGGAAGCACAAAAATACCAAGTTATTCGTTTGCGACAGTTTACCCCTCGGCGTGCGATTGTTGATCGCAATAACAGCGTGTTAGCAATGGATCTAGCAGTTTACGATCTGTATGTCCATCCCAAACTATTTAAGTTGTCCAATAAGAAAAAATTTAAGTTGCCCAAGGATGAGGTCGCAGCTATATTGTCTCCTCACGTCAATCGTTCACCCGAAGACCTGGTGAAACAATTTAACAGCGGCAAAGAGCGAATTTTCATTAAGCGGGCGATCCCAGAGGAGATTACCAATTATATTAAGCAACAGAATCTCACAGGCTTAGAGTGGGAGCAAAAAAACTCTCGCTTCTATCCCCAACGGAGTTTAGTTGCAGATGTAGTAGGTTATGTAGATACCGCTCGTCAAGGTCAAGCGGGTGTGGAGTATAGCGAACAAAAATTGCTGGAACGCCCGCTCAAAAAAACTCAGTCACGAGGAACAGGCAATGGCGGCATTATTAGCAATTACGTACCCAAGGAATTTGTTCACGTAGATGACCAGCGGTTGCAGCTAACACTTGATATTCGGTTGCAGCGGGCAGCCTCTTTCGCCCTCAAGCAACAACTCGAAAGTTTCAATGCTAAGCGTGGCAGTGTAATTGTGATGGATGCTAGAGATGGGGCAATACTAGCTATGGTAGACGAACCATCCTATGACCCAAATGAATACTACAAGTCTGACATGGGACTGTTCAGAAATTGGTCATTGTCAGACCTTTATGAACCAGGTTCGACATTCAAACCTTTAAATATAGCGATCGCCCTAGAAACAAAAGCAATTACAGCCAATGATACATTCCCCGATCCGGGTATGATTCAGGTTGGGGATCGAGTGATCACAAATGCCGAACACAAAGAACCAGCACAGCTTTCTATAGCTGAGATTCTGCAACGCTCTAGCAATGTAGGTATGGTGCAAGTCATGCAAAGACTTCAACCAGCCGAATACTACAACTGGTTGAAAAAGCTAGGGCTAGGGCAATCTGTAGGTGTAGATATGCCATTTGAGGCAAAAAGTCAAATTAAAAGTCAAAAGCAATTTGTTACTTACCCAATTGAATCAGCAACTACCTCTTTTGGTCAGGGTTTTTCAATTACACCTATCCAGCTAGTACAACTCCACGCCGCTTTAGCCAATGGCGGTAAACTAGTCACGCCCCACGTTGTTCGCGGCTTATTCGACGCTAAAAGTCAGCCCGATTCACAACCCACACAACCAGCACCGCGTCAGATATTTTCATCAGAGACAACAAAGACTGTGTTAGAGATGATGGAAACGGTGGTAACGCAGGGTTCAGGCAAAACAGCAGAAATTGCTGGCTATCGCATAGCAGGAAAAACTGGTACGGCACAAAAGGCTAGTTCCAAGGGTGGCTATTATAAAGATGCTTATATCACCAGTTTTGTTGGCATTATGCCAGTAGAATCCCCTCGCTATGTAGTACTGGCAGTGGTAGACGAGCCGAAGCCAAGGAAGAAAGGAGAATTAATTTTTGGTTCCACCGTCGCCGCCCCAGTTGTCAAGTCAGTGATGGATGCAATCATTTCAATCGAGCGGATGCCTCCGACTCAGCCGAGAGTTATAGCAACGCCGAGTTCTAATCAAGAGTCAAGAGAGACAAGGGGACAAGAGGACACGGAGACAAGGGGACAAGGGGAAAATAGGCAACTTTAGGACTGTATTTAAGGTATAGTTACCTGTTAGCTTGTTTACAGGCTAGTAGCTATTGTTGATGTGCTTTGTATTCTGGGAACTCTAAGTACAAGAGCAAGTGGAGACTAGATAAAGAAATCGCTATAAATGCACTTAGATTTGATGTTATCGCTCCCATCAAGGTCTAATTTCATTAAAGTGATGCTCCTGATAAAATTTCAGTGCAATAACATACGCTCACGCAACGCTTACGCACCTCCCCATGCTACCCTTAATAATCTTTTCACTTCTTCCTTGGCGCACTTGGCGTCTTGGCGGTTAAAATCATTAACCATGCCCATACCCCGCACAATCCAAAGCATATACACTGACGGAGCTTGCACAGGCAACCCCGGTCCAGGCGGTTGGGCTGTCGTCGTCTACTTCAGCGACGGTTCAGTTTACGAACTTGGTGGTAGTACAGCCCAAACCACCAACAATCGCATGGAAATGCAAGCAGCACTCGCCGCTTTGGAATTCTTAACAGAATCTGGACAGCAAGAATTCATCACCCTCTACACCGATAGCCAATACCTAATCAACGGTGTAACTAAATGGGTGAAAGGATGGAAGAAAAAAGGCTGGAAAACAGCCGAAGGTAAACCAGTCCTTAACCAAGAACTGTGGGAATCTTTAGATAAACTTAATAGCAAGCAGGTAAACTGGCAGTATGTCCGG